>NZ_JBPQTQ010000027.1:0-50774 GCF_051386415.1 Streptomyces sp. URMC 129 | reverse complement strand
GGGGGAGGGGGTGGCTGCTGAAGTTGGCCAGGACGAGGAGTTCGGTGGCGGTGTCCTGGTGGTGGCGGGTGAAGGCGTAGAGGTGTTCGTGGTCGGGGGCGAGCATGTGGAAGTCGCCGTGGGCGATGGCGGGTTCGGTGTGGCGCAGGTGGATCAGGCGGCGGTAGTGGTGGAAGACGGAGTGGGGGTCGGCCCGCTGGGTTTCGGCGTTGTTGTGGTGGTGGTCGGGGTGGACGGGGATCCAGGGGGTTCCGGTGGTGAATCCGGCGTGCCGGGTGGTGTTCCACTGCATGGGGGTGCGGGCGTTGTCGCGGCTGCGGGCGCGTAGGGCTTCCAGGACGCGTTCGGGGTCTTCGCCGGCGGTGGTGGCTTCGGCGTAGTGGTTGAGGGATTCGATGTCGCGGAAGTCGTCGAGGGTGCGGAAGGGGTAGTTGGTCATGCCGAGTTCTTCGCCCTGGTAGATGTAGGGCGTGCCGCGGTGGAGGTGGAGGACGGTGGCGAGGAGGGTGGCGGAGCGGGTGCGGTGTGCGGGGCTGTCGTCGCCGTAGCGGGAGACGACGCGGGGCTGGTCGTGGTTGTTCCAGTACAGGCTGTTCCAGCCGGTGTCGTTGAGGCCGGTCTGCCAGCGGCCGAGGCTGGCCTTGAGGTCGGTCAGGCGCAGTGGGCGGGGGTCGAACTTCCCGCCGGGGCCCGAGTCGAGGTTGACGTGTTCGAACTGGAAGACCATGTCCACCTCGGCGCGGGCCGGATCGGTGAAGAGCCGGGCTTCCTCCACGGTGACGCCGGGCATCTCGCCCACCGTCAGCAGGCGTCCGGGGCGGTCGGCGAAGACCTCGCGGTGCATCTCCGCCAGGAACTCGTGAATGCGGGGGCCGCAGACATAGGAGGGGCTGCCGTCCCCGTACTTGCTGCCGGGCCGGACGTGCCCGTCGTGCAGGGCCGGGTCCTTGGAGACGAGGTTGATGACGTCCATGCGGAAGCCGTCGACGCCCCGGTCCAGCCACCAGCGCATCATCGCGTGGACGGCCTGACGGACCTGCGGGTTCTCCCAGTTGAGGTCGGGCTGCTTGCGGGAGAACAGGTGCAGGTAGTACTCCCCGGACGCCTCGTCGAACTCCCAGGCCGGACCGGAGAAGATCGACTCCCAGTTGGTGGGTTCGGCGCCGGGGGTGCCCGGTTCCATGCCCTCGCGGGCCGGGCGCCACCAGTACCAGTCGCGCCTGGGCCCGTTCCGGCCGCCGTCGCGCGACTGGACGAACCAGGGGTGCTCATCGGAGGTGTGGTTGACCACCAGGTCCATCACCAGCCGCATGCCCCGGTCGTGGACCGCCGCCAGCAGCTCGTCGAAGTCCTTCAGCGTGCCGAACACCGGATCGATGTCCTGGTAATCGCTGATGTCGTATCCGTTGTCGTCCTGCGGCGACGGATACACCGGCGACAGCCACAGCGCGTCCACCCCCAGCTCGGCCAGATAGTCCAGCCGGCCCGTGATCCCCCGGAGATCCCCGACGCCGTCCCCGTTCGAGTCGGCGAAGCTGCGCGGATAGATCTGGTAGACGACGGCGGACTTCCACCACGGCTCGACGGCGGTCGCGCGAACTGGGGGCACGGGAGAACCTCGTATCGCTCGTGTGCCGACAGGCGGCGTACGGACGTGCGGCGTACGGCATCGGCACTTCTCTTGCGTCGCGCCACCTGACTCCGGCGCGAGGCGCACTTATTTGTACGGTGGAAGTTTCTTGGGGTCAACCCCTGCGAAACACAACCCCGGGTTGACGGGAAACGCGCATGCCTCATATCGGGGCATTCCGGGAGGAAGAGGGGCGCAGAGAGCCCGGAGGTGGACGGACACCCGGCCGGATGCAGCACGGCACACGTCACGGCGCCGGTCGCGCGCACCTCTCGGGGTCGGCGCGGGGGAGGCTTCCTTGACAAGGACAACAAAGCGCCGCGACGAGCGACACGCGGCGCCGGGGCTCAGCGCGTGGCCTGCACGGCTTCCCTGATCGCCAGGCAGGCCGCGCCGCGCGCCCACAGGTCGTCGTCGGCCACGTGCGTCACCAGTTCGCAGTCGGCCGCGGCGGTGGAGAAGCCGTGGGCCGCCAGCGCCTCCCGGCAGGACGGGCCGAAGAACTCGTAGGCGCGGACGCTCTCGCCCGTCAGCACGATCTTCTCCGGGTTGACCAGGTTGCACAGGGTCGCGAGCGCGCGGCCCAGGGCCTGCCCCATCACGGAGAACGCGGCCCGCGCCGCGTCGTCCCCGGCCCCGGCCCGGGTCACGGCGTCCGCGATCGAGGCGCACGGCACGTCCGAGGCACCGGAGACGGCCGCCAGGACGGCCGCGTCCGAGGCCATCGCCTCCAGACAGCCGCGGTTGCCGCACGAGCAGAGGGCTCCGTCGGGCTGGACCGGCACATGGCCGAGTTCGCCGGCCAGGCCGGAGGAGCCGGTGAACAGGCCACCGGCCAGCAGCAGTCCGCAGCCGATGCCCGCGCCCACCGTGACCACGGCGAGCGACTGGCAGTCCCGGCCGGCGCCGAACCAGCGCTCGGCGACCAGCAGGGCGTTGGCATCGTTGTTCACCACGACCGGCAGGCCGAGGGCCGCGGACAGCGGCCCGGCGACGTCCACGTCGCCCCAGCCCATGATCCCGGACCGCACACAGCGGCCCGCGCCCGCGTCCACGTGGCCGCCCAGGCCCACGCCGACACCGAGCACGCGCTCCTCCGCACGGTCCTCCGCGGCGAGGAGATAGCCGACGGCCTGCGCGGCGAGCGCCATGACGTCCCCGGGCGCGGCTCCGGCCGCCACGGGCAGCCGGCTCCTGGCGACGACGGTGGCCTCCAGGTCGGTGAGCACCGCCGTGACGCTGTTGGGGGCCAGCTTGACCCCGACCACCAGATGCCGGTCGCGGGCGACGGCGAGGATCCGCTGCGGTCGGCCGCCGCCGGAGCTGCGCGCGCCGATCTCCTTCAAGTACCCGGTCTCGATGAGCGGGTTGACCGCCCGGGTGACCGTGGACTGGGAGAGACCGAGGCGCCGGGCCAGCTCGGTGCGCGACGCGGGTCCGGCCGTGAGGACCTCGGCGAAGATCGCCGCCCTGGTGTCACCCGCGACCACCCCGGTCGGCTCCGGCCCCGCCGCCACGCGGTGGAAGAGCGTGGGCACGGGGCTGCTCGGTGCCGGACCTGCTGTCATACGGGGAAGTGTAGGTCGCGGCCCTGGTGCCCAGGGATTTCCTTGCCCATTACGCGCGGGAGAGGACAGTCGGCCCGGTTACTTTCTTCAGACACGAAAGCCTCTGCGGCGCCTCTCCCCTCCCTCTTCTCACCCCTGGGGAGCCGCGCTGACCGCCTCCCCCACCAGGAAGCGGAAGTCCCGCACGGCGACCGTGACGTCCGGGCGGCGCCCGGCCAGGAACGCCAGCGGACCGGCGCCCGGGGCGCGCAGCCGTTCGCGGCCCACGGCCATGGCGCCCGAGAGACGCAGCGGCACCTCGCAGACGCTGCCGTCGGCCTTCCGCTGCACCAGCCGGGCGCGCACCGGCAGCGGGACGCGGGGCAGGCGGAGCCGGTCCCGGTAGACCGTGGTGACGGTCTCGCCGGGGCCGGTGACCAGCCCGGCCGTGAACGGGGCCCCGGCCCCGGTCTCCGCCCCGAAGGTGAACTCGCCCAACTCCTTGGGAATGCCCCACAGTTCGCGCCCGCCCGCCAGGGACCGCCCGTCGTCCACCCAGACGGCCACGGCGGTGGACGCGATGCCGCGCCCGCGGCGGACGAGGAGGGAGACGAGGAACTCGCGGTACTCCAGCACGCCGCCGGGCCGGTAGTCCACCCAGAAGGTCGTCAGCAGACACCGCCCGCGCACCGTCAACGGCCGTACGCCCGGCGGAAGTTCCCAATCCGGGAGGGACCGGACGGGCAGCCGCCAGACAGAGACGTACATGTCGCCCCGCAACCGCCAGGGCGCCGGTGGATAGTGGCTCATGTACCGACTGTAATCAGGGAACGGGCACCACGGTCCGGTCCGCGTACCGGTGCGCCACCCGGCCCACGCCGGTCACGCCGGTTGCCGCGACTCCAGATGGGCCTTGAGACGGTCCAGAGTGGCCTCGATGTGCGCGTTGTTGGCCCCGGCCCGGTCCGAGACCCCGGTGAGGAGGCGCGTGAGGGGGGCGAACCACACCGGGAGACGGATCCAGTTGGTCTCGGTGATGGTGCAACCGGTGCCGTCCGGACCGGGGTCGATGTCGTACTGCCAGCGCGAGACGGGGATGCGGAACGCGTGCACGTCGAACGCGAACCGGCGGTTGCGGGTGGCGTCCGTGATGGTGCACGTGGTGGACCAGCGGCGGCGTCCGTTGCGGTTCACCCCCCGGAAGCGGGCGCCCACGGCGGCGTGGGTGGCACCGCGCAACCAGCGGGCCTCGACGGCCTCTTCGGCGAAGGTGACCATGAGCAGCGGGTCGCTGACGACACGGTAGGCCTCGGCGGGGGTGGCGTGGACGGTCACCTGACCGATGGCGACAGGGCTCTTGGACGGCACGGGTCAACCTCCCTGTGGACTATGACTGGCTGCTTACCCCAGCGCGACCCGCCGGGCAACGGGCGCGTGCCACGTCACGCACGTCGTGAGCAAGCCCCGGCGCCTCCTCGTCCGGGACGTCACCCCGTCGGCCACCGCCCGTACGCGTCCGACGGACCGGCCCCCGGAGCGGCGGTACGCCCGTCATGACCACCCGCCCGGCCCCGGCATCGTCTCCACTCCGTCCGGCGCCTGCCGGCCCCGCGGTGCGCCCGCCGCGGCGACCGAGCGCACGTACCCCAGGGCCGCCTCCGGCTCACGCGCAAGCGGATCCGGGTCGCCGGGCCGGGCCGTCCGGCGCGCCGAACGCCACCAGCGCTCGCGGGCGTTACCGCGCCCGGTGTCCGCCTCGACGAAACCGGCGGCGCCGAGGCGGGGGCGGAGTCGGTGGCCGGGTCGGTCATGGCGGTCGCCCCGGACCGCCGGGGGCCTTCGCAAAGGCTCCTTCGCAGCCGTCCCTTTGCAGCGGATTCTTCGCGATGGTGTGTGCGCGACGTGCGAGAATGGAACAAGATCCCGGATCACGCCGCGTTCCCCACACGCGCACACACGCCGGGACCACTGTCGGAGGAGGGTTCTCATGGTGACGCGACGCACCCCGCTCCCGGGCGTCGGCACCCAGTACGACATCGCGACCAAGGACGGCCGGCACATCTCGGTGGTGGTCCACGAGGACGGCCGCCGTTTCCTCGGCTTCTACGACCCCGACGACCCCGACGCCTGCCAGGGCACCGTTCCCCTGGAGGCGGAGGAGGCCGCGCGGCTCGCCTCGATCATCGCCCCGGACCGTACGGAAGTGGCGCTGCCGGGCACCGAGTTCGACCTCAACCTGGTGACCGAGCGGATCCCCATCGGCCCGGACTCCCCCTACCGCGGCCGTCCCATGGGCGACACCAAGGCCCGTACCCGGACCGGGGCCTCGATCGTCGCCGTGCTCCGCAGGACCGGAGCGCACCCGTCGCCGGGCCCCGACTACCGCCTTGAGGCAGGTGACACGCTGCTGGTCGTCGGCACCCGGGAGGGCGTCGACGACCTGGCCGACATCATCGCCGGCTCGTGAGCCGCGCCCGCCCCCCACACGACCCGCATCGCCACGGGCCCAACGGAAAGGCGCGGTGACCGTGCACGACACCACGACCATGCTGATCGAGCTCGGGGCCGTCGTGCTCGGCCTCGGCCTTGTCGGACGGCTGGCCGGACGGCTCGGCCTCTCCCCCATCCCTCTCTACCTGCTCATAGGGCTCGCCTTCGGCCACGGCGGAATCGTTCCGCTGTCCACGACCGAGGACTTCATCGAGGTCGGCGCCGAGATAGGCGTCATCCTGCTGCTGCTCATGCTCGGCCTGGAGTACACGGCGACCGAGCTGGTGGACAGCCTCAAGACGCAGTACCCCTCGGGCATCGTCGACCTGGTGCTCAACGCCGTGCCGGGCGCGGTCGCCGCGCTGCTGCTGGGCTGGGGCCCGGTCGGGGCGCTGGCGCTGGCCGGTGTCACCTACATCTCGTCGTCCGGGGTGATCGCCAAGGTCCTCACCGATCTGAACCGGCTCGGGAACCGCGAGACGCCGGTCGTCCTCGGCGTCCTCGTGATCGAGGACCTCACCATGGCCGTCTACCTGCCCGTGCTGTCCACGGTGCTGGCCGGGGTGGGCCTGGCCAGCGGCAGCCTGACCCTGGCGATCGCGCTGGGCACGGCCGGGGTCGCGCTCTTCGTGGCGCTCCGGCACGGCCGCGTGATCAGCAAGGCGGTCTCCTCGGACAACCCCGAGATGCTGCTGCTGGTGGTGCTCGGGCTGACCCTCCTGGTGGCCGGGGTGGCGCAGCGGCTCCAGGTGTCCGCGGCGGTCGGGGCGTTCCTGGTCGGCATCGCGCTCTCCGGCGAGGTCGCGCACAACACGCGGCGGCTGTTCACGCCGCTGCGCGACCTGTTCGCCGCGGTGTTCTTCGTCTTCTTCGGCCTGTCCACCGACCCGAGCGCGATCCCGCCGGTGCTGGTGCCCGCGCTGGCGCTGGCCGTCGTCACGGCGGCCACGAAGATCGCCACCGGCTGGTACGCGGCGCGGCGGGCCGGGATCGGTCCGCGCGGCCGGTTCCGGGCGGGCGGCGCGCTGGTGGCGCGCGGCGAGTTCTCCATCGTGATAGCGGGGCTGGCCTCGGCCACCGAGCCCAGGATCGCCCCGGTGGCCACCGCGTATGTGCTGATCCTGGTGATCCTGGGCCCGTTCGCGACCCGCTGGACCGAGCCGGTCGCGCGGCGGCTGCGGGAGCGCCGCAGGTCACGGCGGACGGCCGCGGCGGAGATCGTCGGCGAGGTGCGGGCGGCGGAGTCCGGCGCCTGAGACGGGTCCGGGGCGGCCCCGCCGCACCGCCACGGCATCACAGTGTCGCGGCGTCAGGGCGTCACGGCGTCACCGTGTCGATCGCGGATCGTCATTCCGTGACCTTATGGTCTGCTCGTCCGAAAGAATGAGGCATCATCTGACCTCATGGGATTGGTCGCAGGTCTCGACAGCTCCGCCGCCTACAGCCGCATCGTCGTGTGCGACGCGGAGACCGGACAGATCGTCCGGCACGGCCACGCCGAGCACCCCGCCGGGGAGGCAACCCCCGAGGCATGGCTGCTCTCGCTCGGCGAGGCGGCGGACGGGGGGGTGCTGGAGGAGGTCACCGCGATCGGCGTCACCGCGCAGGCGCAGGGCGTCGTCGCCCTGGACGCCGACGGCCACCCGGTCCGTCCGGCGCTGACCGGCACCGCCGACGACCGCGCGCAGGCCGCCGCGATCGGCCTGGTGGACGCGCTCGGCGGCCGGGCCGCGTGGGCCGAGGCCGTCGGCTCCGTGCCGCAGCCGGGACAGCCCGTCGCGCAGCTCCGCCGCCTGATGCGCGAGGAGCCGGAGGCCGCCAAGCGCGCCACCACCGTGCTCCAGGCGCAGGACTGGCTGGTCTGGCAGCTCCTGGGCCGCCCCAGCCGCTGGACCACCGACCGCGGCGCCGCCTCCGGCACCGGGTACTGGTCGGCCGTCGCGGAGGCGTGGCGCTACGAGCTGGCCGAGCTGGCCATCGGCCACCCCGTCGCCCTCCCCGACGTGCTCGGCCCGGCCGAGGCCGCCGGCCGCACCCCCGAGGGCCTGCTCATCTCGGCCGGCACCGGCGAGACCATGGCCGCCGCCCTGGGCCTGGGCGTCGGGCCGGGCGACGCCGTCGTCTCCCTGGGCGCCTCCGGCTCGGTGTGCGCGGTGCACGACGAGGCGCTGACCGATCCCAGCGGCACCATCACCTGCCTCGCCGACGCCACCGGCCGCCACCTGCCCGTCGTGCAGACCCTCAACGCCACCCGTGTCCTGCGCGGCACCGCCGACCTGCTCGGGCGCGACCTCGCCGGTCTGTCGGAGCTGGCCCTGGCCTCGACGCCCGGCGCGCACGGGCTGGTGTTCCTGCCCTACCTGGCCGGCGAACGCACCCCGGAACTCCCGCACACCGCCGGCACGCTGGCCGGGCTGCGGCGCGAGAGCATGAAGCCGGAGCACCTGGCCAGGGCGGCGTTCGAGGGCATGCTGTGCGGCCTGGCCGACGCCGCCGACGTGCTGCGCGGGCGCGGGGTGCGCATCGAGCGCGTCTTCCTGCTGGGCCCGGCCGCCGGGCTGCCCGCCGTCAAGGCGCTGGCACCGGCGCTGCTCGGCGCCCGCGTCGTCATCCCCGCGCCCGCCGACTACACCACGCTCGGCGCCGCCCGGCAGGCGGCGTGGGCGCAGGGCGTGGCCGACGGCACGCTCGACGACACCACACCGCCGCCCTGGCCGTCGGCGCCCGGCGAGATCCTGGACCCGGGCGACGAGGTCGCGGTGGGTACGGCGGTACGCCGGCAGTTCACCGCAGTCCGCGACCAGACCCATCCGGGAGCCTTCGACAGATGACCGCCGCCCTGGGCGTACTCGCCTCCGCACTCGCCGTCCTCTTCCTCGCCACGGGCGGGGGAAAGCTCCTGAGACATCCGGCATCGCGCCGCATACGCGACCGGTTCGGTCTCTCCCCCACCGCGTGGACGGCGATCGGGATCGCCGAGTGCGCCGGGGCGATCGGCCTGGTGGCCGGTCTGGCCGTTCCCCTGGTCGGCCTTGCCGCGGCCATCGGCCTCACCGGCCTGATGACCGGCGCGATCATCAGCCGCCTGCGGGTCAACGACCCGGCGGTGCTGGTGCTCGTGGACATCGCCGCGCTCGCCCTGGTCTGGGTGGTGCTGGCCCTCTACGCCTCGGACTGAACCGCCGCGCGCGGAGCCGCCCCGGGCGGAGCCGCCGCCCCGGAGCGGGCCGTGTCGAACGCCTGCCAGCGCACGGCGAGTTGCGTCCGGCTCGTGACCCCCGTCTTCGCCAGCACCCGGGTGAGGTGCTTCTTCACCGTGCCGACGCCGACGAACAGGCGTTGCGCGATCTGCTGGTTGGTCAGCCCCTGCGCCGCCAGCCCGGCGACCTCGCGTTCGCGCGGCGTCAGGCCCAGCTCGCCGGCGGCGGAGGCGGCGGCCCGGTCGTCCGCCAGCAGCCGGGTCACCAGCGGCTCCAAGTGGCGGCGCAGGGCGCGCATCACGGCGACGTCGCGCGCGGCCACCTGCTGCGCGCCGCGGACCACGACGCCGACGTACAGGACGCCCTCGGCTCCCGCGTCGATGAGGAACGCGACCTTGTCGTGGATGCCGTTCGGCTTCAGGAACCGCTCCACGTAGGCGCGTTGGGTGGGCACCAGCTCCGGGTGCAGCTCGCGCAGGGTGACCACGCCGCGCTCCGCGAGCAGGTCGTGGGCGTGCGGCGACATGTACGGGTCGGCGGCGATCCAGCGCTCGGCGTACTCCGCGAGGAACTCCCGGGAATAGCCGCTCTTGATGCCACGCCCGTCGTAGAGCGCGGCGGCGACCGTCGGGCCGTGCAGCACGGCGATGGTCGAGTACCCGAACCACTCCTCCAGCGCGCGCAGCAGCCGTTCGCGGAACGCGGGCAGGTCGGGCGCCCGGTCCACCGCCTCCATCACCCCGAAGAGCCGGCGGTAGTCCTCGGGCGGCAGCGGCTCGCCGCCGGGGAGCCGCCGCGGCGCGCCGGGCGCGGAGACGAGGGCGTGTGCGGCGGGCAACGGTCGCGGAGAGCGCGGATCGAGGGCCATTTGGCCGTTATAGGCCGGAGTTGATCGCGGACGCAAGGCGGTACCGGCCGGTCGTTCCACCTTCGGGCCATGGGCCGGGCGGGCTCCCACCGGGCATGGTCGTTGCGGCCCGCCGGGGGCGCCCGACGGAGCAGGCGAAAGAGGAAGAGGAAGAGGACCATGAACGCAGCACCCACGCCGACGCCCGCGTCGGCCCCGGCCCCCGACGCCCGCCGCTGGCTGATCACGGGTGCCAACAGCGGATTCGGCGCCGCCTTCACCCGGGCCGCGCTGGCGGCGGGCGACGTGGTGGTGGCGGCGGTCCGCCGCCCGGAGACCATGGCCGCCCTGGCCGCCGGACACCCGGACCGGCTCACCGTCGTCCGGCTCGACGTCACCGACCCCGAGCAGTGCCGGCAGGCGGTCGACACGGCGGAGCGGACCCACGGGCCGATCGACGTCCTCGTCAACAACGCCGGGTTCGGCACGGTCGGCGCCGTGGAGGAGACCGGCGAGGACGAACTCCGGTACGCGATGGAGGTCATGTTCTTCGGCGCGATGCGGCTGACGCGGCTCGTCCTGCCGTCCATGCGCCGCCGCCGCAGCGGCACCATCGTGCAACTGACCAGCATGGGCGGGCTGCTGGCGTTCGCCGGTGTCGGCACCTACTGCGCGGCGAAGGGCGCCCTGGAGCAGGCCAGCGAGGCGCTGGCGGCGGAGACGGCACCGCTGGGCATTAGGGTGCTGATCGTCGAACCGGGCGCGTTCCGCACCGAGTTCAACGGGGCGCTGCAGACGGCCCGGTCGATCTCCGACTACGACGCGACGGTCGGCGCGGTGCGCGACGCGCTGGACGCGGGCCACGGCAAGCAGCCCGGCGACCCGGACAAGGCCGCCGCGGCCCTGCTCGCCGCCCTCGACCTGCCGAACCCGCCGCTGCGCCTGGCCCTGGGCGACGACGCGTTCGGCGCGATCCGCGGCAAGCTCGCGGCCGTCGCCGCCGATCTGGACGCCACGGAGCACCTGGGCACGGGCGCGGCAATCACCTTCTAGTCGGCGGCGGCCTGCTCCCGCAGCACCGCCAGGCTGGGCGCGTCGGCCTCGGAACCGGGCACCACATGGCCGATGCGCCTGCCGCCCGCGTGCACGGTCAGCTCGATCAGGGCCTGCGACGGGGTCAGCCCGCGCGCCTTGCACGCGCGCAGGTGCCGGGCCCAGGAGACCCCGGCGTGGTACGCCTCGTCCCCGCCGGCCTCCCGCGGCCGGTACCCGGCGGCGTCGTCGGCGTCCGAGATCCACAGATAGCCGAGGACACCGTCGTCGTTGGCCACCTGGACATAGCGGACGGGCCGCTCGGTGGTGTGGGCGTAGTACTCCTCGCTCATCATGTGCGGCATTGTGCCGGACGGCTCAGCCGCGCCGCAGCACCTCCCGGCTGAGGTGATCGGCCCGGCGCGTCGTCTCGGGCAGCCGGTAGCGGGGCGCGAGGCGGAGGGTGTGCGCGCAGGCGTTGTCCAGCGAGACCCCGCCGCCGACGGACACGAACACCGGCCTGACCCCGGCCCGCGTCCGCACGGCGCGCCCGACGACGTCGCCGTCGTCGTCGGTGAGCGGGCTGACGGCCCCCCGCTCCGGGCCGGGCTCGTCGTACCGGAAGAGGAACGGCGACTTGGCCACGCCGAAGCACGGCAGCCCGGTCACGACCCCGAGGTGCACCGCGAGCCCGGCCCGCCGCGGGTGGGCGACGCCGTAGCCGTCGCAGACCAGGAGGTCGGGCGTGGTCCGCAGCTTCTCCAGCGCGGCCAGCACGGAGGGCACCTCCCGGAAGGCGAGCAGCCCCGGCACATAGGGAAACGCGGCCCGCCCGGCGACGGTGACCTCCTCGACCACCTCCAGCGACCCGGCGTCCAGCACGACCGCCGCGGCGACGAGCCGGTCGGAGCCGTCGTCATAGGTGACATCCACCCCGGCAACAGTCCGCACCTCCCCGACCCCGGGCCCGGCCCTCCCGTGATCAGCCGCGGCCCGCACCCGCTCCTGCACGGCGAGCGCCTCCTCCTCGGTGGCGGGCCACCGCGGGCCGGCGCCCGACATGCTGAACTTCACCGGCTTCCCCCGTGTCGTCGATCACTCTCATCATGCCCGGGCGGCCCCCGGGCCTGCTGACCCGTAGGCCGTGAGCCCATGCCCCGGCGTCCGCACGCCGCGGAGGGCCCAGGCCGGAGCCCGAGTCGGGGCGCACCGTGGCCATCGGCGACTCCGGAGTACGTCCGCCCGCCCGGTTCCGCCGTCCCGGGCAGCGTTCCGGTTTCCCCGGAGCGGCCGGGAGATCCGCGGTGTGACGGACGACCGGGTGGGGACCACCGATTCCGTCTGGCCGGCGAACGTGTCGGACCGAAGGAACTCGTCCGGCACGACGGCGGCCTTTCCGGAACGGTCAGGTCCCGGCGGCGAGCTCCCGCAGGGCCGCGAGGCCGGTCGTTTCGCTCTCCGAGCCGGCGACGACATGGCCGATGCGCGTGCCGCCGCCCGCCGCCGTCAACTCGGCCACGGCCTGAGAGGGGGCCAGCCCACGCGCCTTGCACGCGCGCAGGCGCCGGGTCCAGGCGACCCCAGCGTTGTACGCGTCGTCCCCACCGGCCGCGCGCGGTACATACCCGGCGGCGGCGTCGGCGTCCGCCCACCACAGATATCCGAGGACACCGCCGTCCTCGGCGGCCACCCGGGCATAACGAACGAGCCGCTCGGTGGTGCGGGCGTAGTGCTCCGGCCCCCCGGCCACCGTCGGCCGCAGATCCTCCGTCATCCGGGGCGTCATGCGGTTCTCGCTGCCCATGTGCTCCGCCAGCTCTCCGGTTTCCGCCATCACGTCTCGAATTCGCCAAGCCAGCTCCGCTGCAGCAAGTGCCGGGGGAGGTATTCGGATTCCACTTCGATCGGGAAGCCGGCATCGAAGGCGAGGCAGGCGACAGCGAGGGGGCCCAGGGCGACGGCGCCCTCGGTATCGAGCCTGCGGTCCTCGTTCAGGTCCCAATATTCCTTGTGCAGTTCGAGGGCTTGGGCCAGCGCCGTATGGAACTGCTGGTAGTCGCGGGCGAGGAATCGGTAGAAAAGGTTGAGCGGTGGGTACAGAATTTTCAGAATCAGCTCTCTGGGCACGATATGCGGCTGACCGGGGTCGGTTCCGTCGAATGCCGCCTTCAGCTTCTCGCCCAGTCCGGGGCGTTCCAACCAGTAGGTCTGGAGCGAATCCACCCAGGCGTAGATGTACTCATCGAACTCCGCGCCGGACGCGCGCAACAGGGAGAGGGGAACCCGACTCAGCTCTGTCATCCGGCGCTGATCACGGCAGATGACGGCGAGCCAGAAGGCCGTCAGCCAGTTCCCGGCATCCGTATAGTGCTGCGGTCCCGTGGCCGGGATCGTCCGGGTCTTGTGGGCGATACGGCACTGCACCGTGCCCTCGGTCGCGGCGGCCGACGCGAACAATGCCGAGCCGATCTGCATCGCCGTCACCCATGCGTCCCATGTCTCGAACTTGTCGGCTTCGGGATCATGGAGGCAATGCGCCATGGCTGTGCTGACAGCAGAGCCGAAGGTCAGGCTGAATGACCGTGGCGATTCGGAAAGACGCTCGACGTCTTCAACGGTACTCTCGCCGAGAAGCCGGAGGAAGCAAGCCGCATCACCCACTGCGGGAAAAGCATGCCGGGTTACCCGTGTGGCCACGTGATCGCTCCCTGAGCGGATATCGGATCTTTTTCACTTCACAGACGGCGACATCGCCCCGAATACATTTTCGGCACGGCAGTCGCATGCCATCGCCCAAGGAAAATTTCAACTTCGCCCTGCAAAATGTCCAGCACGCGCTCGGCGATTTCGACCAGTCACCCATTGCCAGGGGTCGGCATCCGTAGCCGAGCCCTCTCGCTTTCTCCAGAGCTTCATCAGGGAGGGCGATACGGTAAACATGGAGGTAGAATCAGAGATCACCGCGCCAGATCCACTGATACATCCGGCCGCTGGGCCGAAGGCATGCGGCCAAAGCTCAATCATTGCACCCAGCAACTTTCATGCTCACGCTACTCATATGCGCCATGCTACCGGGCGATCGGCAGGAAGGTTCGCCAGTAGCCACCCCGAAGATGCAAGGTGTTTGCCGGGCTCTGAGTGGCGTCGAGACACCGACCTTGTTGGTAGGCGCCATGACGGGGGCAATGAAATTGTCTCCACCAGGCGGCCACCCGTGAAACCGCCATTCGTGCTTGTGACATCATCCAGCACATACGCGCAGTTGATCCAGACGCGCCACCAGAGGACCGATCTCCGAAAAACAACCTGCCTGAACGGCTGTCACTTCATCAGAGGCAAAGCTGCTCGAACTCGTCAACGGCACGGTCGGCGTCGTCGTCCGAAAGTTGCACCGGACGGAAATGCGCCGCTCGCACGTGCTCTAGGAACTCCTCCGGCACCTCCACCCCGTACTCCCGAACAAAGTATCCCCAACAGAGCGGCCACACCCATTCGCCGTCCGTGGCCATTCCGAACGGGACAACGTTCCCCCTGCTCTCATCCAACGGGTCCGGGACATTCCCTGTCGCGATGAGAGGAGTGGACTCCAACAGATACACGGAAAGCAGGCCGCGTAGTTCGGGGTCGAGCCGGTCCAACCGGTCGTACAGTGACACTTGGGCGAAACGCTCAGAGCTCTCGCCTCTGACTTCCGCGAAGACCGGAAGCATCTTCATGGTGAGCCACCCTCTCTAGTCAACTGCCCACTCGGATCGATCAAGCTCTTCGACTCTGCCGTCGGGATGGTACCGATGGAAGGTGTTCGGCAGTTCGCGCACCTGGGAGGGGGACACACTGTACGACAGGTTGCGGTCCACTCCTAGCCAGCCCCGGTGATTGTTGTACAGGTACCCATCGGGTGCGATGACCGGAGCCTGGAGATGCTGCGCGAGTCGCCGTGCGAAGGTTCCGTCGGCGTGACCCGTGTTGCAGGCCAACATCCGGACTGGCGTGCCCGGGGTGTAGTCAGCCTGATTCCGCAGGATGTTGGCCAGGTCGCGAGGAGAGATCTTTCGGCCGTCAGCCGCATGCATGTACGCCTGATGAGGGTCTCCGTGGGCGACCACATCGTAATGGCCCTCCAGTGGCTGCACCCTCAGAGAGTTCCGGTAGAACGGGTCCCTCTCGGCCATCATGGAGAATCCCGGATGATCTGGCCCGAGAGGGTATGTCTGAGGCCTTGGCGGAGTGTTGCCTCTCTTGTCGAACCACTCGGCGACCGCGCTGTCTCCGTCCACGGGCGCGTCACCCGATGCGGCACGCTCCGAATCGAGATCTGCCCCCTCAGCAGAACCGAGCTCATCCACACCGGATGTCACGTCGGAGTCGGCCGACTCGATAACGTCACCGCCCAGATCGTCGGCTCCGGCATGGACCGCCGCGTCCTGAGGCCCGCTGGTGTCGGAGGTCCAGTCCGGGGCGAAAGCATCGGAGTCTCCGGGCACCAACGAGGGGTCCCTGTCGGCCGGAAGCAGGTCCCGGCCAAGGTGATCAGCACCGCCTGCGGGAGGCAAGTCGCTGCCCAAGCGGGAGCCGTCAAGCAGATTGTCTCCCAAGGCGCTTCCAGCACCGCTGGTGTGGGCGCCGATGGTGGCCAGTTCGGGTTGGCGGGCCGCGGAGAGTTCGACCGGGATGTGGTCGGGGGTCTGGAGGGGCTGGCCGTCCGGGAGGTCGAGTTGGCCGCTGGGGTGGAGGGTGGTGCCGTCGGGGAAGCGGATCGTGCCGTCGGGGAGGCCGATCGGGGTGGTGATGTTCTCCGGGAGCGGGCCGGTGGGGGGCACCAGTTGTCCGTCGGGGAGGCGGAGCATGCCGTCGGGCAGTTCAAGGGCCCGGATGCTGGACAGGTCGGGGATGATGCTGCCGAGGCGGGGCAGGGCGCCGGCGCCGGCCGCGATGCCGCGGCTGATGTAGGTCATCGGGTCGATGGCGTTGCCCACGCGGGCGACGGTGGTGGCCGCGCGGGCGGCGGTGCCCGTGCCGCGGACGGCCGTGCCGGTGCCGAGGGTGGCGACCGTGGTGACGACGTTGAACGTCACCAGGCCCGCCGCGCGGGCCGGGTTCTCACTCCATTCGTCCCAGGCCACCAGCGACTTGCCGACCTGGACCGTGGTGGCCATGCTGTCGTCCACCCACTGGCGGATCCCGCTGCCCTCCGGCAGCAACTGGGTCGCCGCCATCGCTCCGGGGCCGAGGGAGAGGATCGCCAGGCCCGTCGCGAGCTGGCCCAGCCCCCGCCACGCGGCGCCGAAGTTGTCGCTCCACGGGTTGACCAGCGTGGCGAGCCCGGTCAGCGTGCCCCAGATGCCGTCGACGATGACGCCGTCCCACACGAAGCTCTTGACGTGGTGCCACACCTCCCAGGCGTGGTGCTTCTCCTCCACCGCCCGGCCCCACGGGGTCTCGCCGGCCTGGCGCATGTCCTCCACGCTCAGGCCGTACATGTTCTCCCCACCGGACCCGTCGTCCGTGGTCCACCGGGTGCCGCCCACCAGCGCGGTGATCGCGTTCGCCGCGCTGCGTTCGGCCTCCCAGAACCGGGCGACCGTCTCGGAGATGTCACGGACCAGATCGTTGTTCCGGTCGACCTTGTCACCGTCGTAACGCCAGTCGTCGTCCAGACCGGCCACGAACTCCGTCGCTTCCGCCTTCAGCGAGCGCAGGCGGTCGATCAGGGGGCGGACCTCCGAGGCGTAGGTGGCGAGCGTGGAGGCGACGGATTCCAGATCACCGGCGAAGGTGTCGGCGCGGTCGCGGACCGGAACGGTGGTGGCGAAGAGCTGCTCCGCCTCGGGGGTGTCGTAGAACGCCGACAGCCCCTGGAAACGGTTGTGCACCGTCGCGCCGATGTCCCGGACCGACCCGGCCGACGACGTCAGGGCCGCGTGATCCCGCTCCAACTGTTCGAGGTTTCCGGTGAATTCGGGGATCCCCGTGGGATCGACCCGCTCGGGCTCGTCCGACACCGCTAGTTCCCTCCCCCGTCCTCGCCGGTGGGCAGCTCCTCCAGGTCGGGCTCGCGCAGCGCGTTGCGCTGGGCCTCCTCGGCCATCGCCATGTCACCGTTGACGTATTCCACCGTGGCCTGCGACGCGCCGTTGAGCGAGGCGCCGGCCCGCGCGGCGATGTACTGCAGATCCGCGGCCGTCTTCTCCGCGAACTCCGCCAGCGCCGCGCCCACCAGCCCGGCCGCGGACTCCCGTTGGGCGCCGCCCATGTCCAGCGTCCCGGCCGACTCGGCCGCGCTGCGCAGGCTCGCCTGGTAGGCGGTGCCCCATTCCTGCAGGTCGTCGGCGGCGTCCACCGTCTCGCCCAGGACCCGTTGCACACCCAGTGGATCGATGTCCCAGTCCGGCATGTGTCAGCTCACCCGATGCCGTCGACCGCACCCCGAGCGCGGGTCAGCGTGTTCTGCGCGGTCGCGTCGTTGCTCTCCAGCGTCGACTTCAACAGCCCGATGATGGACCGTACTTCGTTCGCCGAACGGTTCCACCGCTGCTCGACCCCGTGGTACTGATCGGAGACGCCGTCGGCCTGGAAGTCCGCCATCGCGGCCTTCACCTGCCGGTCCCGCTCCGCGATCACGCCTTCCAACTGAGCGATCACGCCCTGGAGGTTGGACTGCGCCTCGGCCGAGGCGTCCGTGTCATAGCTGCGCCGGTCGTCGTTCGCGCCCATGCCCCGCTCCCCCTTCTCCGTCCACGCCCGATACGTCTATGCCCGGCCCGAGAAGCGGGCCGCGTCGAAGTTCGCCGACGCCTGGGCCCGCTGGGCGTTGTCCGCCGACTCGTGCTCGCCCTCGCCGAACGCCCGCTCCATCCCGGACTGTCCGCCCAGGATCTGCCCCAGCGCCGCGTTGAGGGATGCGGAGATCTCGTCCGACCGCGCCTTGAACGAGTCGAACGCGGCCCGCCCGGCGCCGTTGAACCGGCCCTCCAGGGGCTCCGCCGCGGCGACCAGGCGCTGGATCAGCGTGCCGAGATCGGTACTTGAGGTCTGTGACTGCTGGATCAGGTTCGACAGCGCCTGATTCCCCATGTCGAACTTCATGCCCACCGTGACTCCCCCTGCCGGCCGAGTTACTCCACTCTTAGCAGCGTCCCACGCGCGAAGGCAAACAATCGCGCGTATCAATTCCCTTATGATCCCGCGGATGATCTCGCGGCCGACCGGGCGGGGCAGGTGCCCGCGGCTGAGTGATCGGGGAATCGAATTCGGTGATCTTCACGGCAGCCACACCCGGACTGTCGTACCGGAGCGATCGCCGCTGGTAAGAGCGGGAAAAGATTCGTAGTGTTCTTCCCCAAAGGACATGCGGGAACGGGGGCGGTACCGGTGGCCCGGGACTACGACAGTCAGTTGCTGGAGTCGGTCGCGGTGCGGCGGCGGCGGTTGCGGGACGCCGTGGTGTTCGGGGCCGAGCGCTCGCGCCGGGGGTTCGACGAGAACGTGGGGAAGATCCTCGGCGGGGTCGCTCTGGCGGCCGTGCTGTGCGCCGGCTGCGTGGGGTGGTCGTTCGTCTCGGACCGCATGGCCGAGGAGGACGACCAGGGCCTGGCGGAGGTGACGGCGGCATGGTGAGCCGGGTGACTCTCGTGGGGGACCGGCGGCGGGTCGATCTCGTGCTGCCGTCGGACGAGCCCATCGGTGAACTGCTGCCCGACGTGATGCGGCTGCTCGGTGAACGGCCGGCCGCCACGCCCATGGTGCGGCGGTTGATCGCGCCGGGCGGCGCGGTGCTGGCGCAGGACGACACCCTGGCCTCGGCGGGCGTCGCGGACGGTGCGGTGCTGCGGCTGGTACGGGAGCCGGAGACGCCCGCCGCGCCCGTGGTGCACGACGTGACCGACGAGGCGGCCGACGATCTCGACGCGCGCGGCTGGCGCTGGGACGACCGGACCCGGATGTGGACGGCCGGGGCGGCGACGCTGGCGCTGGGGCTGGTCGCGGCGGCGCAGGCGCGGGAACGGCTGGGCGCGGACGAGGTCGGGGGCTGGCTGGTGGGGGCGGCCGTGGCCGCCGCCGCGCTGGGCGCGATGGTGGCCTCCGTGCTGCGCGGGCCGCGGCTCGGGGCCGTGCTGATTCTGCTGGGCGGCGCGCTGGGCGTGTTCGGCGCGTGGACGGTGACGGAGGACGAACGGCCGCTCGCCGCGGGCGTGGCGGCGTTCGCGACGCTGGTGCTGCTCGGGCTGTGCACGACGGCCGGGCGGGGCGCGCTGGTCGGGGCCGCCGCGGTGGCGCTGGTCGTCGGCGGCTGGGAGGCGTGCGGGGCGCTGGTGGACGAGACGTACCGGGCCGGCGTGGTGCTGGGCGTGGCGTCGGTGGTGGCGCTGGGGTTCCTGCCGCGTTTCGCGCTGTCGGCCGCGGGGCTGACCGCGCTGGACGACCGGCGGTCGGGCGGGGCCTCGGTGAGCCGGTACCGGGTGGACACGGCGCTGGCCGCGACACATCGCGGGCTGGCGCTGGCCACCGTGGTCACGGCGGGTTCGGCGGCGGTGGCGGGCTGGCTGGCGGTGACGGAGGCCGACGCGTGGACGGTGGCGGTGACGGCGCTGCTGGGCGTCGTGCTGCTGTCGCGGGCGCGGGCGTTCCCCCTGGCCGTCGAGGTGGTGGCGCTGCTGGCGGCCGGCGGGGTGCTCGCGGTGCGGCTGCTGGTGCTGTGGGCGGATCAGCCAGGGCAGTCGGCGGCCGGGCCGCTGGCCGCGCTGTGCCTGCTGGCGGTGCTGCCGCTCGCGATGGTCGCCGTCCGGCCGCCCGACCATGTGCGGGTGCGGCTGCGGCGGTTGACGAATCTGGTCGAGTCGGTCGGCGTGGTGGCGCTGATCCCGGTCGCGGTGGGCGCGTTCGGCGTCTACGGACGGCTGCTCGACACGTTCTGACCGACGACGATCGAACGAGGGACCGAGGGAGTCATGTCCGCACAGGCACAAGGGGCCCCGGGGGACTGGCAGCGCGACGTGTTCCGCGAGCTGGGAGGCGCGGCGTCCGCCGGGGCCGCCCAGGAGGCGGCGGCTCCCGCCGCGTTGCCCCCCGCACCGCCCGCCCCCGGTGAGCCGGCCCGGCACGGGCGTCCGCTGCCGCCGCCGACGCCGGTGTCGGTGCCGGTCGTCGGGCCCGCGCTCGACGGGTCCGGACCGCGGCACGGCGACCCGTTGCCGCGCCGCGCCGGACGTGCCCTGCGCCGGGGGCTGACGTCGTCGGCGGCCCGGCAGACGGAGACCGCGACCCGGATCGCGCGGGCCATCCAGCAGCCGATCACCACCGGCCGCCAGATCGCCGTCACCAGCATCCGTGGCGGCGCGGGCAAGAGCACGGTCGCGGCGCTGCTGGCGCTGACGCTGGCGCACCACCGGCACGACCCGGTGCTGGCGGTGGAGGCCGATCCGGCGCTCGGCACGCTGCCGCGCCGCCTCGGCGCGACGGAGATCCGGTGGTCCTGCGGCGATCTGGCGGGCATCGTCGATCCGTCGATGCAGATCACCGATGTCACCGGTTACCTGCTGCCGTTCGCCGGCGGCGGGTGGCTGCTGCCGGGCAGCCAGGGCACGATCGGCGCCCGGCTCGACGTCGAGACCTACCGGATCGTGATGACGTCGCTGCGCCGCTGGTTCGGGACCACGGTGGTCGACTGCGAGACGCTGCCCGCCGAGGTGGCCCGGACGGCGCTGACCACGACTCAGGCCCGGGTGCTGGTCGCCCCGGCGACCACGGCCGGGGCCGCCACGACCCGGTCGGTGCTGGACTGGATGGGCGGCCTGCACCGCAGCATGCTGCCCACGACCGTGGTGGTCCTGGTCCACACCGCGCCCGACATGGGCCTGGACGGCCGCCGGGCGGCCGAGTACCTGGGGGCGGGCGGGGCGCGGGTGATCCCGCTCCCGTACGACCGGAGCCTGGCCGCGGGCGGGGAGATCCGCACCGCGCTGCTGGCCGGGGCCACCCGGGAGGCGGCGGCCCTGATCGCGGCCGAGACCATGGACCGCGCGATGACGCGTGGCTCGTCCCGGGGAGGCCCCCGGTGACCACGCGGCAGGTGCACCGCCCGGCGCGGACCACCCGCCCGCTGCCCGCGCCCGCCGAGCGGGCCATCGAGCCGCCGCCGAACCTGCCGGAGGGCAACGGTGGTTCGGCCGCCGCCTCGCTGCTGCCGATGGCCGGGGTGATGGGTTCGGTGGTGATGATGACGGTGCTGCGCGGCAGCCAGTTCGCCGCCATCGGCGCCCTGGTGCTGGTGGCGGCCGTGCTCGGCGGCGTGGGGCTGCTGTTCTCGCAGCGCGGGCGCGCGCTGCGTGCCCGCCGCACCCAGCGCGAGCGGTATCTGGAATATCTGGAGGAGCTGCGCGAGGAGTTGAGCGCCGAGGACCGCGAACGACGTGCCGCCGCACGGGTGCTGGACCCGGCGCCGGAGGCGCTGTACGACCTGGTGGACGATCCTGCGCGGCGGTGGGAGCGGCGGCGCGGGGACCGGGACTTCCTGCGGGTGCGGGTCGCCACCGGCCAGGTGCCGGTCCGGGTGCTGACGTTGGAGCAGCGGGGCAGCACAGTGCTGACGCCGCCGGACCGGTTCATGCTCAACGAGGCGGCCGGCCTGCGCGAACGCTTCTCCAGCGCCCCGGAGATGCCGCTGACGGTGCCGCTGGACCGGGCGGGCGACGTGAGCGTGATCGGTGAACGGGCGGATGTGCTGCGGGTGGTGCGGACCCTGGCCACGCAGGCGGCCGTCGCGCACGCGCCGGAGGACGTGGCGTTCGCGCTGGCGTGCGGCGAGGACCGGCTCGCGGACTGGGAGTGGGTGAAGTGGCTGCCGCACGTGCTGGACGCGGAGGCGTGGGACGGTCCGGTCAACGCCCGCCGGATCGCGCCCGATCTCGCCGCCCTCGGCCGGGGACTCGGCCCGGAGCTGCGGGAACGGGCGGCGTACGCGGCGGAGGTGCGGCGTGGCCTGGCCGGGCGGGAGGCCCTGCGGCTGGCGAAGCGGCTGCTGGTGATCAGCGACGGGTACGGCCGGACCGCGGCCGAACTGCCGCGCCCCGACGAGGCGGTGCCGCTGCCGGACATGGGTGTCACCGTCGTGCATCTGCTGGCCGAGCGGGTTCACGAGCCGGGGCAGGTGTCGTTGCGCCTCACGGTGGCCGGTGACGGGCTCACCGTCGAGGATGTGCGGGGCGAGACGCCGGTGGTGCTGCGCGGCGCGCTGGACGAGGTGACGGCGGCCGGGGCGGCCGGGCTGGCGCGCATGCTGGCGCCGCTGCGCCTGTCGCCGGAGTCGGTCGCGGTCGGCGCCCCGCTGTCCGGTCCGGTGGACTTCGCCGAGCAGCTCGGCGTCGAGGACCCGGCGGCGCTGGACCTGGACCGGCTGTGGGCGCCGCGCCGGGGGCACCAGTCGTTCCTGCGCGTGCCGATCGGGCTGGGCGACGACCGGCAGCCGGTGCTGCTCGACCTGAAGGAGCCCGCCGAGCTGGGCATGGGCCCGCACGGGCTGTGCGTGGGCGCGACCGGCTCGGGCAAGAGCGAGCTGCTGCGCACCCTGGTCCTGGGACTGGTGGCCACGCACCCGCCGGAGGACCTGGCGATGGTGCTGGTGGACTACAAGGGCGGGGCGACGTTCGCGCCGTTCGCGTCGCTGCCGCACGTCGCGGGCGTCATCACCAACCTGGAGAACCGGGCGGGCCTGGTGGAGCGCGTGCACACCAGCCTTGCCGGGGAGGTCAAGCGGCGGCAGCGGGTGCTGAAGGACGCGGGCAACATCGCGGACATCTCCACCTATGCCACCGCCCGCGCCGAGCGGCCTGAACTGCCGCCGCTGCCACACCTGTTCGTCGTCATCGACGAGTTCGGTGAACTGCTCACCGCCAAGCCCGACTTCATTGACCTGCTGCTGTCCATCGGCCGGATCGGCCGCTCGATCGGGGTTCATCTGCTGCTGTCCAGCCAGCGGATCGAGGGCGGCCGGCTCAAGGGCCTGGACACGTACCTGTCCTACCGGCTCGGCCTGCGCACGTTCTCCCCGGAGGAGTCGCGGACCGTGCTCAACACCCCGGACGCGTTCCACCTGCCGCCGATCCCCGGCTTCGGTTACCTGAAGGTGGACACCAGCGCCTACGACCGGTTCAAGGCGAGCTACGTGTCCGGCCCCTACCGTGGCCCGGCGCGCCCCGAGGCCGAGGCGGCGGCCCGGAGGCCGACCGCGCTGCCGTATCCCGCGTACAACTCCCTGGGGGGCGACGACGATCCGGCGGACGGCGAAACGGACCCGGCGCCCGCCGCCGCGCCCGCCCGGCGGACCGCCGGTCCGACGCTGCTGTCCACCGTCGTGGAGCAACTGACCGCCGCCGCACCGCCCGTGGCGCGGATCTGGCTGCCGCCGCTGCCCGGGGCCGTGGCTCTGGACACGGTGGCCGGGCCCCTGGAGACGACCGGCCGGAACGGCGTGCGGCTGACGCGCGCGCCCGGCCCCGGCCGCCCGATGCGGGTCGCGCTGGGGCTGCTGGACGACCCGGCCCGGCAGTGGCAGGGCCAGTGGGTCCTGGACCTGACGGTCGCGGGCGGTCACGCGGCGGTCATCGGCGGCCCCGCGTCCGGCAAGACGAACCTGCTGCGCACCCTGATCCTCTCCCTGGCCCTCACCCACACCCCGCGCGAGGCGGGCATCTACTGCCTCGACCTGGTCGGCGGCGGTCTGGCGGCGATGGCCGGGCTGCCCCACGTCGGCGGCGTCGCGGGCCGGGCGGACCGGGAGCGGGCCGCCCGCACGGTCGAGGAGATCCGCGCGATGCTCGCCACCCGCGAGGAGCTGTTCCGGCGGCACGGCATCGACTCCGTCGACCACCTGCGGCGGCTGCGGGCCGGGGGCGGACTGCCGGAGCTGGGCTCCACCGATGTCGTGCTGGTCATCGACGGCTTCGGCGAACTGCGGGACGGTTTCGACGAGCTGGACGACGGAGTGACGGACCTCCTGCGGCGCGGCGGCGGCTACGGCATCCACGTGGTGGCCGCGATGACACGCTGGAACGACGTGCGCATCGCGTCCCAGTCCGCGTTCGGCACCCGCGTGGAGCTGCGGCTGAACGACCCGGGCGACAGCGGCGTCGACCGGCGGCTGGCGGAGACCCTCTCCCCCGACGAGCCGGGCCGGGTGCTGACCGGCACGAAGCTGTTCGCCCACGCCGCCCTGCCCCGGATCGACGGGCGCGCCACCGCCGACGACCTCGGCACCGCCGTCGAGACCGCCGTGCGCGCGGTCCGGGCCGCGTGGTCCGGGCCGCAGGCGCCGCCGGTGCGCGTCCTGCCGCCCCGGCTCACCCGCCGCCGGCTGCCGGACCGGGCCGCCGAGCCGAAGCGGGTGCCGATCGGGCTGGACCAGAACGCGCTGCGGCCCGTGCTGCTCGACCTCTTCCGCCACGACCAGCACCTGCTGATCCTCGGCGACAGCGAGTGCGGCAAGACCAACCTGCTGAAGCTGATCGCGCGCGGCCTCACCGAGCGGTACGACGACGAGGAGCTGGTCTTCGCCGTCATGGACCCCCGACGCGGCCTGCACAGCGTGGTGCCCGAGCCGTACCGGGGCGGGTACGCGCACAACGCGCGGCTGGCACAGGCACTTTCGGCCGGGATCGCGGGCGTGCTGGAGAGGCGGATGCCGGACGACAGCGTGCCGCCAGAGGTGCTGGCGGCGGGCGCCGCGGCGCCGGCCGGTCCCCGGATCGTGGTGCTCGTCGACGACTACGACATCCTCACCACCGCCCGACAGCAGCCGCTCGACCCGTTCCTGCCGTACGTGGCGTCGGCGCAGGACATCGGGCTGCACTTCGTCGTCACGCGCCGTGTGGCCGGGTCGTCGCGCGCGATGTACGAGCCGTTCCTCACGGCCCTGCGGGAGAGCGGCACATCCGCGCTGGTGATGACGGGCGAACGGGCCGAGGGGCAGCTCTTCCCGGGCGTGTACGCGGCGGCCCGCCCGGCCGGGCGCGGCACGTTCATCCGGCGCGGCGAGCCGCACCGCCTGATCCAGACGGCGCTGGTGGACGGGGACGCGGGCGGCCCCGGCGGGATCGGCTTCGGTGACAGGGACGACAGCGAGGGGGACGGCGGGGCATGACGACGGACGTGATCGCGCTCACCGAGCGGATGCCGGACGCCTGGAGCCTGGTGACGGGCCTCATGGCGGGCGGCCCGGACACCACCGTGGCGGTGGTGGGAGACGGCGCGGTGATCCAGCTCTGCGACGAGCGCGGCCGGCCGCTGGCCTCGGTCGAGGCACCGATGCTGGTCCACACGCCGGGCGAGGTCGCCCGCCTGCTCGGCGCCGAGGTCGACGGCCCGGTGTGGTGGACGGAGGTCCGGGCCGCGACCGCCGCCGAGGGCGCCGACCGGCTCGCCGGCACCATCGCCACCCGGCTCGCGACCCGGCTGGGCGGCTCGGTGTGGCCGCCGGGGGCCGCCGCCCCGGACGGCGGCTCTTCACCGGTGCCGGGCGTGGCGACGGCCTCCGCGCCGGCCGCGGCCCAGCCCGCCGTGGATGTGCTCACCGACCGGGTCGCCGCCGTCATCCAGGACCGGCCCGTGGTCGCCATGACGGCGTGGCTGTCGGACGCGCTGCGCGCCGCCGTGGCCGGCGGGCGCGCTCTGCAGATCGTGACCCCGGCCGGTACCCGGCTCTCGCTGCCCACCCGTACCGCGCTGGGCGGGCTCCCGAACCGGTGGGTGGTGCGCGACGGCGCCGGCGGCTACTTCGACGGGCTGTCCGGAGCCGAACTGCGCTGGCGGGACGGCGCGTTCGCGCCCGCCGACGGCGGCGCCCCGGCCCTGGCCTTCGCCGAGGCGACGGCGCGGGCGGAGGGGGCGGCCGACCGGCAGCTTCTGCTCACCTTCGTCACCCGGCACCGCCCCGACCGCGACCTCCTGCTCGGTGACGGCCTGGAGACGGCCTGGCGGCGGCTGACCGGCGCGCCGCCCGCCGGCTGGGGCACCGCGGAGCCGGCCGGTCTGCCGTGGTCCCGTGAGGAGTTGACCGCGCTGGCCCGTGACCGCGCGCCCGAGCCGACCTGGTTCGTGGTGGTCGGCGGGCCCGGGCCCCGCCCGGCGATCGCGACACTGCGGGTGACGCGCACCACGGGCGGCGTCGAGGAGGACGTCACCCTCGCGCTCGGCCACCCGGCGGGGGCGGCGGGAGCGGACAGCGCGTGGGAGGAAGCGCTGTCCGGACTGCCGGGGCTGGCCGAGGAGTTGGGCGTCCGGCATGGGCTGGTGTCGCTGCTGGCGCAGTGGCGGCGGGCGCGGGGCGACCTGACCGTTCCGGGCTGGCTGGAAGGGGCTCCGGAGCCGGTCGCGTTCGCCGTCGGCGCGGCGGAGGTGCGGGCCCTCGGGGGGCCGGACGCCATGCGCCGCGCCCAGGTCGCCGTCGGCCCCGCCGCGTTCGGCCCGGCGTCCCGGCCCGGCCTGTACTACCCGCTGGCGGACGTGGGCTGGGACGGCTTCCAGCGGCTCATGACCCACCTGCACGGCCTGGACCGGCCCGGGGGTCAGTCGAGGTAGCCGCGCAACTGCTCGGCGTAGGCGTGGTCGCGGAGTTTGCCGAGGGTCTTGTGCTCGATCTGGCGGATGCGTTCGCGGGTGACGCCGAAGAGGCGGCCGATCTCCTCCAGGGTGCGGGGGCGGCCGTCGACCAGGCCGTAGCGCAGTTCCACCACACGCCGTTCGCGGTCGGCCAGGGTGGACAGGACGCATTCGAGCTGCTCGCGCAGGAGCAGGAACGCGGCCGACTCGGCCGGGGACGGGATGTCGGCGTCCTCGATGAGGTCGCCGAGGTTCACGTCGTCCTCGTCGCCGATCGGCGCCTGGAGGGAGACCGGATCCTGGGCCAGCCGCAGGATCTCGCTCACCCGCGCCGCCGTGATGCCGAGCAGGACGGCTATCTCCTCGGACGACGGCTCGTAGCCGCGCTCCTGGAGAACGTGGCGCTGGACGCGGATGACCCGGTTGATCAGCTCCACCACGTGCACCGGGACGCGGATGGTGCGCGCCTGGTCCGCGATCGCGCGCGACATCGCCTGTCTGATCCACCAGGTGGCGTACGTCGAGAACTTGAAGCCCCGGGTGTAGTCGAACTTCTCAACCGCCCGGATCAGCCCGAGATTTCCCTCCTGGACCAGGTCCAGCATGGTCAGGCCGCGCCCGATGTACCGCTTGGCGACCGACACCACCAGCCGCAGATTCGCCTCGATGAGCTGCCGTTTCGCCACCCGGCCGCGCACCACGAGCCGGTCGAGGTCCAGGGCCAGTCCCTCGTCCAGGGCCGCGCCGCTGAGCAGCCGCTCCTCGGCGAACAGGCCCGCCTCGATCCTGCGGGACAGCTCCACCTCGTCGGCCGCGGTGAGCAGCGGGATGCGGCCGATCTCGCGCAGGTACTGCCGGAAGAGGTCGCCGGACGCGCCGTTGCCCTCGGATCGTGCGGTCACCCTCGGCCCGGCGGCCGGAAGGGTGTCGGGGAGGGTCGGGGTCTGCAGCACGGGGGAGCCTCCAGGTTTTTCGCGACAGGCGGGGAAACGGAGGGTGGAGGAGCGGCTTCGCCCCCAGTGTGGCCGACCGCGAGCACCGGCCACGAGATGCGTGCGGGCACTTTTTGGCACGGGCGCGACGAAAGCGCCCGGGTTACCCAACTCCCAGCCCTTTCAATCCTGTTGAGGAAGGAACTCAGCCGTACAGGGCTTCGACGCCGCGCTCCCTCAGCGCCGTCCGGTACTGCCCCAGCGCCCACACCTCCTGGCGCACGTCGTCCGCCGCCCGCGCGTTGCCGCCCTGGGCCTCGGCGCGCAGCGCGGTGGATTCGAGCTGGCGGATCCGCCGCTCGACGGCCGCCAGCCGCACCTTCACCAGGAACTGCCCGGCGTACAGGTCGATTTCGCGCTGCCTGCGGCGCGGCAGGGCCAGCGGCTCGACGGTCAGCTCGGTGAGCAGCACCCGCACCGAGTCGTCCGGCGCGGCCTCCCCGACCCGCTCCAGATAGCCGTCGTCGGCCGCCGCCACGCCGCCCGCCTCCGCGATGGCGCGCCGCACGACCGCGTACGGCGGCACGGTGAACTCGTCCTCGCCGTACGCGTCGAAGACCGGGGCGACCAGCTCCGGGTACTGCAGGGCCAGCTTCAGCAGCTCCCGCTCGGCCAGCGCGGCCGGACTGCGCAGGTTCAGCGGGGGGCCCGCCGGGCGGACGGCGGCGGGCGCGGCGGGCCGCTCGGCGGCGGGCGCCTGCCGCGCCGCCGGGGGCGCGGCGCGCTGCCGCTCCCGCCCCCACCGGGCGAGCTGGCCGACGCGCCGCACCACGAACGCCTCGTCCGGGATGCCGACGAGCCCGGCGAGCCGCACCGCGTACTCGTGCTGGATCGCGCTGTCCTTGATCTGCGCGACGATGGGCGCGGCGAAGTCCAGCGCGGCGGAACGGCCCTCCGCCGTGTCGAGGTTGTGCTGCCGGACGATGGACCTGATGGCGAACTCGAAGAGCGGCGACCGCGATTCGATCAGGTCCCGCACGGCCTCGTCGCCCTCGGCGATCCGCAACTCGCACGGGTCCATCCCGCCGGGCGAGATCGCGATCGAGGTCCGGGCGGCGAACTTCTGGTCGTCCTCGAACGCCCGCAGCGCGGCCTTCTGCCCGGCGGCGTCGCCGTCGAAGGTGAACACCACCTCCCCGGCGCTGTGCGAGCTGGAGCTGTCCATCAGCACCCGCCGCAGGATCTTGACGTGCTCGCCGCCGAAGGCCGTGCCGCAGGTGGCGATCGCGGTGGTGACCCCGGCGAGGTGGCAGGCCATGACGTCGGTGTATCCCTCGACCACCACCGCCCGGTTGGTCTTGGCGATGTCGCGCTTGGCGAGGTCGATCCCGTACAGCACCTGGGACTTGCGGTAGATCGGAGTCTCCGGCGTGTTCAGGTACTTGGGCCCGTTGTCGTCGTCGCGGAGCTTGCGCGCGCCGAAGCCGACGACCTCGCCGGTGATGTCCCGGATCGGCCAGATCAGCCGCCCCCGGAACCGGTCGATCGGCCCGCGCCGCCCGTCCTGCGCGATGCCGGACGTCAGCAGCTCCCGGTCGGTGAAGCCGCGCCCGCGCAGGAAGCGGACGAGATGATCCCACCCGGCCGGCGCGTATCCCACGCCGAACCGCTCCGCCGCGGCCTGGTCGAAGCCGCGCTCCGCGAGGAACCGCCGCCCGATCTCGGCCTCCGGCGAGGCGAGCTGCTCGGCGTAGAACCGCGCGGCGGCCTTGTGCGCCTCGACCAGCCGCGTCCGCTCCCCCTGCTGCCGCCCGGGGCTGTATCCCCCCTGCTCGTACCGCAGGGTGATCCCCGCCTGGGCGGCGAGCCGCTCGACGGCCTCGGAGAACGACAGGTGCTCCATCTTCATGACGAAGGCGAGCGTGTCCCCGCCCTCCTGGCAGCCGAAGCAGTGGAACAGGCCCTTGCTCGGACTGACGTGGAACGAGGGCGACTTCTCGTCGTGGAAGGGGCACAGCCCCTTCAGGTTCCCCCCGCCGGCGCTGCGCAGCTGCAGGTATTCGGACACGACGGAGTCGATCGGGACCGCGTCCCGGACCGCCTTCACGTCCTCGTCGTTGATCCTGCCCGCCACGCGTGAAGTCTACGGCGCGGTTCGGACACGGCCCCCGGGCGGCGGCCCCCTGTCGGCGGCTCAGCCGGACACCGCGGCCGGGACCCACCGGGCGGCGGGGACGACGTGCTTCGCCAGGGACGGATCCAGCGGGTCGAGGGGGGTCAGCAGGCCGGGCGGGGTGGCCGGGAGCGGGACCGGAGAGGCCGCCACGAGGGCCTGCTCGACGTGTTCGGCGGGCACGGCGGACAGGCGGGCCGCCTGGTCCGCGCCGGGCAGCTCGTAGGCGACGGCCGGGACGCCGGGCCGGTCGAACGGGCTGACGACCGGCTGTCCGGGGGCGCGCGGCTCCGCGAGGAGGCCGCAGGTCACGGTGTCGAGCAGCCGCGCGGCGCCCTCGTTGAGGCGGGCGGCGCACGGCATACGGGCGGAGGCCGCGTGGTACAGCGGGCCGTGGTGCAGGCGCGCCACGGCCTCGGCGGACAGCGCGCCGTCCGCGATCGCGTCCAGCGTCGCGCAGGCGCGGGCCAGGGCCGGGTGGGCGACGCAGCCGACGGCGGCGGGGTCGGCGGCGGGCGGGCCGCCGAAACCGGCCAGCAGCAGGAACCGGCCCCGGGACTCCTCCGGGAGGCGGCGGGTGGCGCCGGGCCGGGGGGAGGTGTCGAGGAAGCAGCCGATCGCCGCGGCCGGTGCCGCGTGGTACGGGGTGGTGGCGGCGCGCCAGACGTGGGCGGTGCCCCACCACCGCTCGTGCACGGTGTGCGCGGTGACCTCCGCGACGCCGTGGGTGGCGCAGTGGACCAGGCCGTCGAACGGCTCGTCGTCGCGGTACCGGCGGGCGTTGTGGGCGAGGACGTCGCCGGCCTGGATGCGCAGCAGGCGCGCGAGGTACTCCAGCGCCCCGGCGGCGTCCGGGCGGGCCAGGATGCGGTGGTAGTGCGGGAGCGGCGGCAGTTCGACGGAGCCGCCGCCGAGGGCGCCGAGGACGGTCCGCGCGGTCCTGGTGTCCGCGGCGGAGCGGACGGCGGCGGGCGGGGCGGCGGAGACGTGGACGTAGAGGTGGCTGCCCGGGGAGGTCTCGGCGGCGGTGGCGAGCCGGGCCGTGCGCTCGCCCGGCGGCAGGCGCACCACGTGCTGTTGCAGGAACTCCCAGGCCGCGTCGGCGACTTCGGTGTTGGCGGCGGCCGGGTCCTCGGCCGCGCGGGCGTCGGCCGCCGCCGCCACCCGCGGTCCGGTGCCCTCGGCGAGGCCGGTCGCGGACTTGAGCAGGTCGCGGACGTCGCCGGTGGGCAGCGGCACGTGCCGGACGCCGAGCATCATCGCCGGGATCACGCCGCCGTCCGCGCGGGCGGGGCCGGTGGGCCGGGCGAAGACGATCCGCGGTATGACGTGCGTCAACGTGCCCCTCCTGGGGGTGTCGGCGGACCCCACGGGACGGCGGCATGTCATGTCCGCGACTTGTTGACATGCTGCCAGAGAACCGGCGTCCCGTCTCCACATCTCCCACAGAAAACGGCCACGAACGATGCCGGGAACCGGCTCCGGACGACGGTCCGCGCCCTCCGCGCCGCCCTCCGGCGCCGCCCAGCGGCCAGCGGCCCGAGGCCGGGGCCGGGCCGGGGCCGGACGAGCCGATCACGCGGCGGCGGCCCGCCGGGCGTCGGGCAGCGGGCGGCCCACACGTCGCGCGCGCCGGGGTCCGCGGTGGGCACCGACCCGGCGCACGCGGGCGCGTCGGGGCACGCGCCTGCCGACCGCGCCGGACGCGGGCTCTCGCCCGGTTCAGCCCTCCCGCCCGGCCTTGTCCACCTCCGCGACGAAGACGAAGTGCGGGCCGACGCCCGCGATGTCGAATTCCCCGCCCACGATCCCGAAACCGTGCCGCTCGTAGAAGCCGCGGGCCGCGGCGCGGCCGTTGCACCACAGCAGCGCGGCGCCGCGCGCCGCGGCCTCCCGCGCGGCACCGGCCAGCACGGCGGCGCCGTAGCCCCGGCCCCGGGCGGCGGGCGCCGAGGCCATGCCGCGGAACCGGTGGGCCGGGCGGTCGTCGCCGGGCAGCGGTTCGGGGAAGAGGGTCACGCAGGCCAGCACCTCGGGGTCGTCGCCCTCGTACGCCGCCAGGTGCAGCGTCCCCGGCAGCGCGTCCTCGGCGAACGCGGCGCTTTCCGGCGGCAGCCCGGGGCGCAGCACGGCCCGGCGCAGCTCGTATATCGCGGACAGCGGCACGACGGCGGTACGGATGGCCATGCCCGCCACCCTAGGACCCCTCTTCGGGGGCGCGGGCGCCGAGGCCGTGCCGCGGAACCGGTGTGGGCCGGGCGGTCGTCGCCGGGCAGCGGTTCCGCGCGGGGCCGGGACGCTCCCCCGGCCATGGGGCCGCCCCCTCCCGGACGCCGGTCCGGGGGCCGGCAGGTGCCCCACGATCCGCACGGGACGCCCCAGGTCGTCCCGGGTGGTGCCCGCCGGGTCAGCCCCCGGCCGGGGTTCCGGGCCGGGGAGGCTCGGGGCCGTCCTCGACGCGCAGTACCTGGGAGACCGGCCGGCGCGGGGTGGGCGGGACCGGCGGGCCGTGGCCGATGCGGACCACGGCGTGCACCTGGCCCATCTCGGACAGCGGATCGCGGTCCGTCCACCGCAGGTCGGCCCACTCCATGGCGACGGCGCTGAGCCCGGTGGACAGGCCGTGCCGGGTCGCCTCCAGCAGCACGCGCTCCAGCGCCTGCCCGGCCCGCACCCAGTCGGAGGTGCGGTCCTCGGCGGTGCCGAGCAGCGCGAGCTGCGGGGGCGGGCCCGGGTCGGTGGCGGGCGCGTGGTCGCCGGGGGCGAGCCGCCCGGCGAAGTCGCGGCCCGGCGGGCCGCCCTCCGTCCCGGACCACTGGGCCAGCTCCTCCACCCGGCCGGGCACGGCCAGGTCGCGGCCCTCGGAGTCCTGCACCAGGTCGAGCACGGTGGCCAGGTGCCAGGCGGACGGGAAGTGCAGCTGCGCCCCCTCCAGCTCGGCGGCCTCGCGCAGCACGGACCGCACCTGGTCGGGCACCCGCTCCTCGTCGAACGGCAGGCGGCTGCTGCGGCGGAGCCGGATCGCCGGGTACAGCGCGGCCAGCGCGGCGAGCCCGGGGCCGCCGCCGGGGTCGCCACCGGGCGGCGCCAGCTCGACGGTGGCCAGCAGCCGCGGGTCGTACGGGTCGGGCAGCAGGGTGGTGACCGGCCGCCACCCCTCGTGGGCCGCGGCGACGCGCAGGTTGAACAGCGCGGCGCCGCAGCCCATGTGCAGGGCGCGGCCGTGCGGGTCGGAGTGCGGCAGGGTGCGGTCCAGGGAGGCCCGTACCTGGAACGTGGCGGTGCCGCGCAGGTAGTGGAACCGCCACGGCTGCGCGTTGTGCAGCGAGGGCGCCGCCGAGGCGGCCTCGGCGAGGGCGGTCACGTTCCGCGTACCGGGAGTCTCGACCCGCACCTGGCTTCCTTCCGCGCGCACACCCCCGCCGCCCTTTCTCTCACCATGCCGGATGATCCGGCGGCGCGCGAGGCGGCCGGGTCACCCGTCCAGCAGCGACGCCAGCGGCACCTCGGTGTCGGCCAGCGCGTCGGGGTCGACCGGGCGGCCGTCCCTGATCAGCCGCTGAATGGCGTCGGTGACGTCCCAGACGTTCATGTTCAGCCCGGCGAGCACCCGGTTCTCCCGGAGCCAGAACGCGATGAACGTCCGCTTGGCGACGTCGCCCCGGAAGACCACGCGGTCGTACGAGCCGGCCGGCGCCCACCCGGAGTACTCCATGCCCGCGTCGTACTGGTCGGAGAAGAAGTACGGCACCCGGTCGTACGTCACCTCCTGGCCCAGCATGGCGCGGGCGGCGGCCGGTCCGGAGTTGAGCGCGTTGGCCCAGTGCTCCACACGGCGGCCGGCCAGGGCGGCCACGTCCCCGGCGGCGAAGATCCGCGGGTCGCTGGTCCGCAGCGAGGAGTCGACGGCGATGCCGCCGCCCTCGGCCAGGGCGAGCCCGGCCGCCCTGGCCAGCGCGGTGCGCGGCCCGGCGCCGATGGCGGCCAGCACGGCGCGGGCCGGCAGCTCCCGGCCGTCCTCGGTGGCCACGCCCGCGACCATGCCGTCCCGCCCGGTGATGGCGGTCGGCCGGGTGCCGAAGTGGAACTCGACGCCGTGCTCGCGGTGCAGGTCGGCGAGGACGCCGCCCAGCTCGGGCCCGAGCACGGAGTGCAGCGGCGTCGGCCCGGGCTCGATCACCACCACCCGGCTGCCCAGGGTGCGCGCGGCGGCGGCCACTTCGAGGCCGATCCACCCGGCGCCCGCGATCACCAGCGGCTCGTCGCCGTCCGCGCGGCTGGTCAGCACGCCGCGCAGGTGGTCCGAGTGGGCCAGACGCCGCAGGTGGTGCACCCCGGCGAGGTCGGTGCCGGGCACGCCGAGGCGCCGCGGCTCGGCGCCGGTGGCCAGCAGCAGCGCGTCGTAGGGGACGCGGGCGCCGTCGCCGAGCGAGACCTCGCGCGCCTCGCGGTCGATGGCGACGGCGGGCTGGCCGAGGTGGAGTTCGACGCCGTGCGTGGTGTACCAGGCGGGCTCGTGCACGAAGAGGCTGTCGCGCCCGGACGTGCCGGTGAGATAGCCCTTGGACAACGGCGGTCGCTCGTAGGGCTGTTCGTGTTCGTCCCCGATGAGGATGACCCGGCCGGCGAAGCCCTCCTCGCGCAGCGTCTGCGCGGCCTTGGCCCCCGCAAGTCCCGCCCCGATGATGACGAACGTGTCGTGTGTTTCGCCCACTGGTGACCCTCCGGTCGCTCGGCCGAATCGGTGCCGTCGCTGTCCGACGCTCCAACGAGCCTGCCTGACGCCGGGCTTGGCCGGAAGAGGGCAGGTCACCCGGGGCGCGCCCGGATCAGGCGCCGACGAGCCGGGCGTGCAGGGAACGCGCGGAGGCGTCGGTGAGCGCGGCGATCTGGTCGACCACGACGCGCAGCCGTCCGGCGTCGCCCGTCGCGGCGGCGAACAGGGCGCGGTACTGCGGGTCGAGGCCGTCCGGGGCGCGGTCCAGCAGCGCCTCGCCCAGCTCGGCGAGGAGGGCCCGCTGCCGGGCGCGCAGCCGCTCCTGTTCGGGGCGCTGCATGACATGGACGTCGGCGACGGCCTTGAGCACGTCGCACTCCAGGCGGGTGGCGCGCGGCACGACCAGCGCGGCGGCGTACCGGCGCAGCGGTCCGGGGCCGAACCGTTCCCGGGTGGCGCGCTCGGCGGCCAGGCAGAAGCGGCCGATGAGCTGGCTGGTGGCGTCCTTCAGCCGGGCCTGGGCCAGGGCGCCGCCGTCGTAGCGGTGCGGCCACCACTCCTGGCCCAGCAGCCGGTCGAGGGCCTCGGCCGGCTCGCCGGGGTCGGTGCCGGGCGGGGCGTAGCGCTTGACGGCGACGGCGAAGATCTCGTGCCGCTCGGGCCCGGAGCGCAGCATCCGGGGGTCGAGGTGCCCGGCGTGCAGGCCGTCCTCCAGGTCGTGCACGGAGTACGCCACGTCGTCGGACCAGTCCATGACCTGTGCCTCGAAGCAGCGGCCGGTGCCCGGGGCGTCCCGGCGCAGCCACGCGAAGACGGGCCCGTCGTCCTCGTACACGCCGAACTTCGGGGAGGCCGGGTCGGTGGGGTGCGCGCCGCGCGGCCAGGGGTACTTGGTGGCGGCGTCGAGGGTGGCGCGGGTGAGGTTGAGCCCGACGGAACGGCCGTCCGCCGCGAACCGCTTGGGCTCCAGGCGGGTGAGCAGCCGCAGGGACTGGGCGTTGGCCTCGAAGCCGCCGCAGGGGGCGGCGATGCGGTCCAGGGCGCGTTCGCCGTTGTGGCCGAACGGCGGGTGGCCGAGGTCGTGCGCGAGGCAGGCGGCCTCCACGATGTCCGGGTCGCAGCCGAAGGCGGCGCCGAGGTCGCGGCCGACCTGGGCGCACTCCAGGGAGTGGGTCAGGCGGGTGCGGGGCGCGGCGTCCACACGGGTCGCGTCGGGGGTGACGACCTGGGTCTTGCCGGCCAGCCTGCGCAGGGCGGCGGAGTGCTGCACCCGGGCCCGGTCGCGCTGGAACGCGGTCCGGCCGGGCCGCTTGTCGGGCTCGGGGTCGAAACGTTCTGCGGCGGCTTCGTCGTAGCCGGCGGCGGCGTGCATACCCCCGACCGTAGCCCCCGCGGGCGCGGGTCAGGCGGTGGCGGCCAGCGCGGGGCGCGGGGCCGACGTCTCGCGGGCGCCCCGGGCCTGGTCGTAGCGGTGCAGCAGCAGGCGCGCCAGCGCCGGGTGGCTGCCGAGCGGGGCGGCCACCACGCCGGGCGCGGCCTCGGCGCAGCGGGTGGCGAACAGGCCGGGCGCGGTGAAGCAGGAGGCGACGGCTATGTCGCCGGGCGCGTGGCCCCGGTCGCGCAGCGCCGCGATCGCCTCGGGCACGGTCGGGCGGGCGGCGGAGGCGTAGGCGGGCAGCACCGGCACGCCGCCGAGCCGGGCGGAGAGCATGCTCGCGGTGTACGCGGTGCCGGCGGCCGACTCCGGGTCGAGCGAGCCGGCGGCGGCCAGCACGACGGCCTGGCCGCGCCGGTACCCGGCCTCGGCCAGCCGGCTGTGCAGCGCCTCGGCCAGGAGCGGGTGCGGGCCGAGGCAGCCGGCGGTGACGGCGTCGAGGTGCCGGGCGCCGGCCAGGACCGAGGGGATGTCGTGCTTGACGTGGAAGCCGCGGCTGAAGAGGAGCGGCACCAGCACGGCGTCGCCGCGCAGCCGGGCCAGGGTGTCCGTCAGCAGCGGCTCGTCGGTCTCCAGGTGGCCCAGCTCGACGCGCAGCCCCGGGCGCAGGGCGCGCAGGAGCCGGATCAGCGCGAGGACGGACTGCCGGGCCCTGGGGTCCGGCGATCCGTGGGCGACGGCGACCAGGGTCGGTGCGGTCGGCGTGATGCTGGCTGCGCTCATGGCGTCAGCCTGCGCCCGCCGCGTTGCGCCCGTGTTGCCGAAGTGTCACCAATGGCGGCACCGTTCCTCACGGCCGGTGCCGTGACGTGCTGAGACGGCCGCACCGGCCGGGTAACGCGGCGAGCGTTCCCGTGTAACACGGACGAAGCATGATGCGGAAGCATGAGCGAGGTCATGAGCGACGGCACGAGCACGGACACCCACTGTCCGTACTGCGCCCTGCAGTGCGGGATGCGGCTGCGCCCGAACGGGGACGCGGCCGGCGGCCTCGAGGTGGTGCCCCGCACCGCGTTCCCGGTGAACCGGGGCGCGCTGTGCGGCAAGGGCCAGACCGCCAACGAGGTGCTGTCCTCCGCGGTGCGCCTGACCGAGCCGCTGGTGCGCCGGGTGCGCGGCGGCGACCTTGAGCCGGCGGGCTGGGAGGAGGCCCTGGACCGGATCGCGGCCGGGCTGGGCCGCACCCGCGCCCGCTACGGCCCGGACGCGGTCGGCGTCTTCGGCGGCGGCGGGCTGACCAACGAGAAGGCGTACGCGCTGGGCAAGTTCACCCGCCTGGTGCTGGGCAGCTCGCAGATCGACTACAACGGCCGGTTCTGCATGTCGTCGGCCGCGGCGGCCGGGACGAAGGCGTTCGGCGTGGACCGGGGCCTGCCGTTCCCGATGGAGGACATCCCGCGCACCGGCTGCGTCATCCTGGTCGGCTCCAACCTGGGCGACACCATGCCGCCCGCGCTGCGGTACTTCACGGAGCTGAAGGAGAACGGCGGCACGCTCATCGTCGTCGACCCGCGCCGGACCAAGACCGCCGAGCAGGCCGACCTGCACCTCGCGCCCCGGCCCGGCACCGACCTGGCCCTCGCCCTCGGCCTGCTGCACCTGGTGGTGGCCGAGGGGCGCACGGACGAGGCGTTCATCGCGGCCCGGACCACTGGCTGGGAGGACGCCAGGGCGGCGGCGATGGCGCACTGGCCGGAGCTGGTGGAACGGATCACCGGGGTGCCCGTCCCGCAGCTGCGCGAGACCGTGCGGATGTTCTGCGAGCCGGACACGGCGATGGTGCTCACCGCCCGCGGCCCCGAGCAGCAGGCCAAGGGCACCGACACGGTCGGCGCCTGGATCAACCTGTGCCTGGCCACCGGCCGCGCGGGCCGCCCGCTGTCCGGCTACGGCTGCCTGACCGGGCAGGGCAACGGGCAGGGCGGGCGCGAACACGGCCTGAAGGCCGACCAGTTGCCGGGCTACCGGATGCTGGCCGACCCCGCCGCCCGCGAGCACGTGGCGCGGGTGTGGGGCGTGGACCCGGACGTGCTGCCCGCGCCCGGCCGCAGCGCGTACGAACTGCTCGACGCGCTCGGCCGCGACACCCCGGACGGGGTGCGGGCCCTGCTGCTGATGGCGTCCAACCCGGTGGTCTCGGCGCCGCGCGCCGGGCACGTCGAGGAGCGGATGCGGTCGCTGGACTTCCTGGCGGTGTGCGACGTCGTGCTCTCCGAGAGCGCGCGCCTGGCCGACGTGGTGCTGCCGGTGACGCAGTGGGCGGAGGAAAGCGGCACCCTCACCAACCTGGAGGGCCGGGTGCTGCTGCGCCGCAAGGCGATCGACCCGCCGGCCGGGTGCCGCAGCGACCTGGAGGTGCTGAACGCGCTGGCCGCCCGGCTCGGCTGGGAGAAGGGCTTCCCCACCGACCCGGAGGAGGTCTTCGACGAGCTGCGCCGCGCCTCGGCGGGCGGCAAGGCGGACTACTCCGGCATCACCTACCGCCGGATCGCGGAGGAGGACGGCGTGTTCTGGCCGTGCCCGGACCGCCCGGCGCCGGGCTCGGAGTCGGCGAACGACGACCCGTCCAACGACCACTCCACGCCGCCGCACCCCGGCACCCCCCGGATGTTCCTGGACCGCTTCGCCACCCCCGACGGCCGCGCGCGGTTCGCCCCGGTCACGCACCGGCCCTCGGCGGAGGAGCCGACCCCGGAGTACCCGGTGCTGCTGACGACGGGCCGGGTGCTGGCCCAGTACCAGTCGGGCGCGCAGACGCGCCGCGTCGCGCGGCTCAACGCGGCCGAGCCGGGCCCGTTCGTGCAGCTCCACCCGCGGCTCGCGGAGCGGCTCGGCGCCGCCGAGGGCGACCGGCTGGCGGTGGTCTCGCGGCGCGGCCGGGCGGTCGCGCCGGCCCGGATCACCCGGGACATCCGGCCGGACACGGTGTTCATGCCGTTCCACTGGCCGGGCGAGGGGCGGGCCAACACGCTGACCAACCCCGCGCTCGACCCGACGTCCCGCATGCCGGAGTTCAAGGTGTGCGCGGTGCGCGTCGAGCTGGCGGACGCGGCGGCGGAGAGCGCGGACGAGGCCACGGGCGGCGCCGGGTAGCCCGGGAGGCGGCCGAGTTGCGGGGCGGCGGGGACCCGGCAGCATGGAGGCATGGATCTGGATCTCACGGACAATCTGACGGCCCTGGCGGACGAGCACCTGGCCCTGGCGCGCCGCGGCGAGCACGGCCGCAGCGCCCATCTCTTCCTGCACGACGGGCCGTTGCGGCAGAGCGTCATCGCACTGACCGAGGGCGCCGAGCTGGAGGAGCACAACGCGCCCCCGGCCGCCAGTCTCCAGGTGCTGCGCGGCCGGGTGCGGCTGCGCACGGACGCCGGGGCCGTCGAGCTGGAGGCCGGGCAGGTGATGCGGGTGCCGCAGGCGCGGCACTCGCTGGCCGCCCTGCTGGACTCCGTGGTGGTGCTCACCTCGGTCACGGCGACCCCCGAGCCGGTCGTCGTATACGACACCCGGCGCGTCGGAAACCCTGCGTAGTCCCCCGGCGGCGCCCCCCGGCGCGCGTGCCGCCCGCGCTCCGGGGTAGGCGGCCAGGCGCGAAGGACCCGCCGCCGAGGGAGGGGACGACACCATGGGACGGCTCAGCCGCCTGGACCGCCGGATTTTCGAACGCGTCGCCGCCGCGCACCCGCCGGGCGTCCAGTTCGTGCTGCCGCGGCTGACCCGGGCCGCCGACCACGGGCGGCTGTGGATGGGCACGGCCGGGGCGCTGGCCGTGCTCGGCGGCCGGAGCGGGCGGCGCGCGGCCGGGCGGGGCATCGCGGCGCTCGCGCTGGCCTCGTTCACCACGAACACCGTCATCAAGTACGCCGCGAGCAGGCAGCGCCCGCTGCTGGACGCGGTGCCGCTGGCCCGGCGCCTGGCCCGCCAGCCGCTGACCAGCTCGTTCCCCTCCGGGCACTCGGCGTCGGCGGCGGCCTTCGCCACCGGCGTCGCCATGGAGTCCGGCACGCTGGGCGCGGCGGTCGTGCCGGTCGCCGCGGCCGTCGCGTTCTCCCGGATCTACGTCGGTGTCCACTACCCGGGGGACGTCCTCGTCGGCTGCCTGCTGGGCACCGGCGCGGCGCTGGCCACCGGCCGGGTGTGGCCGCGCCGTCCGCAGCCGGCGCAGCTGGTGCACCACCGGGTGCCGGTGCCGGCGCTGCCGGAGGGCGAGGGGCTGTTCGTGGTGGTCAACGACAGCGCGGGCACGGGCGACGCGTCGGCGGACCGGCTGCGCGCGGTGCTGCCGAAGGCCGAGATCGTCAGCTGCCCGGCCGGCGCGAACGGCGCGGACACCCTCGGCGCGCTGCTGGACGAGGCCGCGGGGCGGGCCGCGGCGCGGGACGGCGCGCTGGGCGTCTGCGGCGGCGACGGCTCGGTCAACGCGGCGGCGGCCCGGGCCGCCGACCGCGGGGTGCCGCTCGCGGTCTTCCCCGGCGGCACGCTCAACCACTTCGCGCTGGACACCGGCATCCAGACCTTCGAGGACACGGCGGCGGCGGTCCGGGCGGGCGACGCGATCGCCGTCGACCTGGGCCGCATCCGCCCGGCGGGCGGCACCACCGGCCCCACCCGGCACTTCCTGAACACCTTCAGCCTCGGCATCTACCCCGAGGTGGTGCGGCTGCGCGAGTCCTGGGAGGCGCTGGAGCGGCGCATCGGCAAGTGGCCGCTGGCGGCGCTGTCGCTGGCGCGGGTGCTGCGGTCCGCCCGGCCGGTGGAGGTGGAGCTGAACGGCCGCCCGCACCGGCTGTGGCTGCTGTTCGCGGGCAACGGCCTGTACTCGCCGGAGGGTTTCGCGCCCTCCCACCGCACCCACCTGGACGACGGGCTGCTGGACGTGCGCACCGTGTCGGGCGACAAGCGGTTCGCCCGCACCCGGGTGGTGGCCGCCGCGCTGACCGGCACCCTGGCCCGCTCCCGCGTGTACACGGCGGCCCGCCTGCCCCGGCTGCGGCTGTCCGGGCTGGGCGAGGGCAGCACGCTGGCGTACGACGGCGAGGCCGCGCCCGCGCCCGCGTCGCTGGTGCTGGACAAGCGGCGGGACACCCTCGCGGTCTACCGCCCGGACCCGGGTCCGGCGCTGCTCTGAGGCAGGTCGCCCGCGCCGGCCCGGTCGCGGTACTCGCTGGGGCTGACGCCGCGTTCCCGTTTGAACGCGGTGCTCAGCGCGAACGGGCTGCCGTACCCCACCCGGCGCGCCACCGCCTCGACCGTGGCGCACGGCTCGCGCAGCAGCTCCGCCGCCATCTCCAGCCGCAACCCGGTCAGATACGTCATCGGCGGCTCCCCGACCAGCGCGGTGAACCGCCGGCCCAGCGCGGCCCGGGACACCCCGCACTTGGCGGCCAGCGACGACACGGTCCACGGGTGCGCCGGGTGGTCGTGGACCAGCCGCAGCGCCCGGCCCACCACCGGGTCGCCGTGCGCCCGGTACCAGGCGGGCGGGGCGGCCTCCGGCCGGGCGAACCAGGCGCGCAGCACGGATATCAGCACCAGGTCCAGCACCCGGTCGAGGACGACCTCCTGCCCCGGCTCGTCGCGCACCATCTCGGCGCGGAGCAGCGCCACCAGCGGGCACTCCCAGTCGTCCGCGCGCAGCACGAGCACGGGCGGCAGCGCCCGCAGCAGCCGCCCGCTGACCTCGCGGTGGACCTGATAGGTGCCGATGAGCAGTTCGGTCGGCCCGTCGGGGTCGGTGCCCCAGGTCCGCACGCCGAGGTCGAACGCCTCGCACAGGTCGGTGCCGTCGCGCCCGACGCTGCACCCGCCCGGCCTGACCACGGCCTGCGGCTCGGTGGCCGGGTCGTCCGCGACGACGTACGGCTCGGGCCCGCCGACGACCGCGACGTCGCCGGGCGCGAGCCAGGTCTCACCGCCCCCGCGGAGGATGACCGCGCCGCCCCGCGCCGCGCACACCAGCGTCAGCGGCGCCTCGTCCCGCACCTCGACGGCCCACGGCGGGGTGAGAACGGTGCGCATGAGGAACGCCCCCCGGGCGCGCGGGCCGTCCAGGAGGCTGGTCAGTGCGTCCATGCCGCTCAGCGTAGACGCAGGCGCGCGCGGGAGAGCCGCGAACGAGGGCGCGCTGTCCGGAGCCGGGCCGGGGGGCGGGCGGGTGCCTAGGATGTGCGGATGTTCCGCGTCCGCCGGGCGACGGACGCCGATCTCGGCGCCGTCGCGGAGATCTTCGCGCACTACGTGCGCCATACGGTGATCACCTTCATGGAGACCCCGCCCACCCCCGGGGAGTGGCGCCACAAGCGCGCCGACCTGACCGGCCGGGGCCTGCCGTTCCTCGTCGCCGACGTCGACGGCCGCGTCGCGGGGTTCGCGTACGCGAGCCCGTGGCGGACGCAGCCCGCCTACCGGTACACCGCCGAGGACAGCATCTACCTCGCCCCCGGCCACACCGGCCGGGGGCTCGGCCGCGCGCTGCTCGAAGCGCTGCTGGCGGGCTGCGCCGAGGCCGGGATCCGCCGGGTGATCGCGGTGATCGCGGACGCCGGGGACAACGACGCGTCGCCCGCGCTGCACCGGAAGTTCGGCTTCACGGACGCGGGCCGCCTCACCGCCGTCGGCCACAAGCACGGGCGCTGGCTGGACACCCTCCTGTTGCAGCTGGACCTGGACCCGCCGGGGCCGCCGGAACCGCGGACCTGACCGGAGATCGGGCGGGAATCGTCGGACGCCCGCCGCGCGGCGCCGACTCTATTGCTGGAGGTCGTCCTCCAGTTCCTCGAAAGAGGTCGGCTCGTAGTGGCGCGCGTATTCGGCGAGGAAATCCACCGCCGTGTCGGGAAGCGGGAGATCGGCGATCACGCCGTATTCGAGGACCCGCTTCTTCGGGTAGTAGCCCCAGAATTCGAAGACGGCCTCGCCCAGTTCGACGGCGCCCGGATAGCGGGAGCGGACGCCCAGCGAGTCCAGCAGATCCGGCAGCGCGGCGGTCTCGATCCCGGGGTCCGGGTCGGCCGGCAGCACCACCCGCTCGCCACCGCCGCCGTCCCGCGCCGGCCGGCCCTCGCCCAGCGCCTTCAGGTGCTTGGGGCCGAGGGTGAACCAGGGGCCGCGGGCGGTCAGGACCAGCCATTCGTCGTACGAGGTGTTCCGGTGGATCGAGCAGTCGTCGTTCGCGTAGAGCAACTCGCTGAAATACAGGCCGGGCTGGGTCACGGTGTGCTCGGCGCCCCCGGCCTCGACGGTGACCTCCCGGCCGCGGCCGGTCAGGATCTGTGTGAGCTCCTCCCGGAACGGTTCCCGGTGCTCCCAGCCGGTCAGGCAGGAGAAATGCAGGGGCCCGTGGAAGAATTCGTGCCCGGGACGCCATGTGGCGCGCATCGACCAATAGCTCGGGATGACGCTCGTCCAGCCGGGAACCTGAAGGACGAACTGTCCGCAGATCCGGCATGACGCGCTGTTGTCGCCCATGACCCCGCACCCTTTCCTGTCAATTGTCTCAGGTTACCAGTCAGCCGACACGCGGAACGGGCACGATGAAACCCAGGTCGTTCACCGGCCCGTTGGGCGGATGGACACCGGGCGGCAGTTCCATAATGCCGTTGCCGTCGAAGAAACGAAGCTGGCCGTCGCGGCTGATCACGACCTCGGTGTGGTCGGAGACCTTGTACTCCAGGTCGCGCGACATGCTGTTGGGCTGATTGAGGGCGCGCTCCACGTCGTTGAGCGCGGGGCCCGGCATGCGGTCCTCGGGGTGCGTGTGGGCGATGAAGTCGTAGCCCTGCCCGCGCAGATCCCCGGGGATGGAGGAGGTGCGCTCCGTGCCCCGGAACAGCCGCAGTTCGCCGGCCGGGTTCTGGATGATCGCGTGCTCCACGCCGCTGAACCGCTGCAGTTCGGCCATGTGCGAGACGTTGACCTCGCCCCGGCGGATGGGGATGTGCCCCTCGGAGTTCAGCCGGCGCACCAGGTTCCTCGCCTTCGGCGACAGCGCCCGGTAGGGGACCATCCCGCCCGGCATGCGCGCCGACCCGCGGATCGCGCCCGCCATGCCCCGGACCCCGCCCGCCATGCCGCCCAGGCCGCGCCGGGCGCCGGTGACGACGTTCCGGCCCATGGCGAGGAGTCCACCGGCGGTGGTGAGGCCCTTCATGCCCGGGATGCAGTCCAGCGCGGCGAAGGCGACATCGAGCAGTGTCGCCCGGCCCCTGGCGTACTTGACCAGGGTGTCCGCCAGCACCACCAGGGCCGCCGCGAGGACCACCCAGGCCAGCGGCCCGCCGATGATCATCACCACCACGCCGAGGACGGCGACGATGACCTTGCAGACCTCCACGATGGTGTCCCAGTTGTCCTGGACCCACTTGAACGCCTTCTCCCACCACTTCCGGTTCTGGATCCCCGCGTCCGAGGCGTCGTCGATGCCCGCCGCACAGACCCGCGCCGCCTCCTCCCGCATCTCCCGGGCCTGCTCGGCCAGGTCGCGGGCGGCGGACAGGCGCTGCTCGGCGTCGTCCACCCGCGACCGCGCGGTGCCCGCCGCCGCGTCGGCCGCCTGCCGGTCCCGGACCGCCTGCCGCACCTCGCCCTCGTCCGGCGGCTCGGGCGCGTCCTCGTCGTCCGCCAGCCGTTCCGCCTCGCGGGTGGCCCGGCCGACCCAGTCCTCCGCGTCGGCCAACGACGCCTGGGCGGCCCGCAGATCGGCCTGCGCGGCGATCGCCCGCTCCAGCGCCCGGTCGGCCATGCCCTGCGCGTTCTGCAACTGCGGCCAGTACGCCGCCAGCGCGTCCGCCGCCATGTCGTACGACGTCTGGAGCTTCGTCAGGTTGTCCGGCACCCCGTCGAACTCCGCGCGGAACGCGTCCGCCGACAGACCCGCCCAGTCCAGCACGGCGCGTTCCCCGGCCATGGCCCGGATCCTGCCCAGCGCCTCACCGACGTTGTCCGCGAAGTCCTGCAGACTCTCGGCGAGTTCACGCACCTCGTCCGGGTTCCCCGGCGTCGGGTCCCGGTCCATGTCCACCGGACTCCAGTCGGACGGCCGCGCCATCGCCGACACCCCCTCCACGACGAACGATCAAGACCGCCCCAAACTAACTGCACCATGCACCCGCGTCCGCCCCGGATTCGTCACAGCCTCGTCCCGAACGCTGCTCAGGGGGCCGGGCACCGCCCCCGTGCGCCACGATGTGCGATGACCCCTGACGCCCTCACGCAGACCCCGTGGTCCTGCTGTTTTTCGTGCCGATCGGCCTCGTGACCGTCATCGGCCTCATCGGCTACGTGGTCTCGTCCGTCGCACGGCGGCGCCCTGGTGAAGACAGCCCGGGAACGCTGCCGGGACCTCGCCGCCCCCTGCTGCTGCGCGGCCGTCGCCGTCCACCTCCGGGGTGCGCTCGATGTGGTGGTCCTGGAGGAGGAGAACCTCTTCGAGGAGTGCGCGGACGCCGGTGGCGGACAGCGGCGCCGCTGGTCGACTCCTACCGCGGCGACTGTCTCCCCCTCCGGCTCACCTGCCAGGTGCACCCGGCCCTCGCGGGCCTGTCCGCGGGCGGCGTGGCGCTGGGCGTCGCCGCCGGGCTCGGCCGGCGCCGGGCCGGGGGTCACCACACGTCGCCGTCGCGCCAGTCGCAGACCAGTTCGCCCGTGACGTCCAGCCGCCCGGCCACCGGGAGGACGTACACGGCGCCGTCGTCCTCCTCCGTGCGCGCTATGCCCAGCGGGGTCAGGGCGAACGTCGGGCCCTGCCACAGGCGCCAGCCGCGTGCCGCGTAGAACGGCAGGGCGTCGTCCGACGACGACAGCGCGCCCAGGTCGTAGCCGCCGCGTATCACCCGCTCCAGCGCCGTCATCAGCGAGGCGCCGTGCCCGCGCCGCCGCCGGTCCTCCCGGACGGCCACCCCCTCGATGTACCCGGCGCGCAGCGCGCGGCCCGCGTGCAGCAGGCGGCGCTGCACCACCGAGGCGTGGCCGATCAGCTCGTCGCCGTCCCAGATCAGCGCGTGCATGCCGCCCAGCGCGTGTTCCCAGTCGTGATCGGAGAAGTCACCCTCGAACGCCTCGTCCAGCAGGGCCCGCGCGGCGGTGAGCGCCGGGGTGTCCAGGTCTGCGGTGTGGGCCACACGCACCTCGGTCATGGGTGTCATACCTGCCATCCTTGCGGGTCAACGGGCGTGCGCGAGGGCACGGGTGCCTGCGGCGCAGCTCGCCCGCAGCCGTGCGAGGGTGTCCGGCGGCAGGCGCAGGGCCGCGCCCTGCCGGGCGGGGTCGAGGAGCGGGCGGGCCGCGGCCAGCCAGCTCTCGTTCGGGGTCACCCCCGCGAAGGCGGCGAGCCGGGCCAGTTCGCGGTCGGGGGCGGCGAGCAGGTCCTCGTACGCCATCGACATCCGCGCCGCGGGCGGCACGGCGTCGAGGTACCCGACGCCCTCGGTGATCAGCTCGGACCACAGGTCCCCGAAGCGCGTGACCGGGACCTCGCGCGCGACGGCCGCCGCCGGGTCGAACGGCACGTCCGGGCCGGGCGGCGCGTCGCGCAGCAGCGAGATGACGCGGTACCCGACGTGGCGGCTCATCGACAGCGCGCAGTCGGGGCCGTTCCGGTGCAGGTGGACGAAGCGGGCGGTGGGGAACGCCGCGCGCAGCCGGGGTATCCAGCGCAGCGAGTAGCCGGAGCGCTCGATCACCGCCTCGCCGCGGCCGAACCGCGCGGACAGCAGGCCGAAGAAGGCGCGGTAGTGCGCGGGCGCCGGACGGCGCGGCCATCGGGTAATCTCCCGGCCCAGGTCGTCCAGTGCGGCGTCCGGATCGTCGGTCAGGTGCGGCAGCACCATCAGGCACAGGGCCGGGCTGTCCGGGCGCGGGCGGAGGAACTCCGGCAGCGGCACCCCGGCGCGGATCATGGCGTCGAAGACGGGGTTGACGTCGGAGAGGATCCGCCAGAACGCCTCCCCGGTCACCGGCTCGTCGGGCAGGGCCCGCTCGGGTTGCTGGAGCGAGGCGAACAGCTCGTTGAGGCTGAGCACGCCGGGGTGGAGGTTGAGGATGCGGGACAGCAGTGTCGAGCCGCTCCGCCCCGTACCGACGATGAAAGTCAGGTGCCGCACGGCCGCAGCGTAGCGGGCTCACACTCCGGGGACGGGCGAGCTGAGCGCAGCGTTGCCTATGAGAAACGGATGTGATGCGGACGGGTAACAGGTTCCCCGCACTCTCAGGTGCATGAGTTCGATAACGCGTGTCGTGATCGTCGGCGGCGGGATGGCCGGCGCCCGGCTCGCGCAGCAGCTCGGCACGGCGGGGAACACCGTGATCACCGTGCTGGCGGAGGAGCCGCACGCACCCTACAACCGGGTGCTGCTGGCCGATGTGCTGGCGGGCCGGTATCCAGCCGACGTCATCGCGCTGCCGCGCCCGGCCGCCGGCGTCACCTGGCGCGGCGGGGTGCGCGTGGCGCGGATCGACCGCGCCGCGCGGCAGGTGGAGTGCGAGGACGGCTCGGTGACGCCGTACGACGTGCTGGTGCTGGCCACCGGGTCGAGCCCGGTGCTGCCGCCGCTGCGCGCGCTGATCGGGGGCCTGCCCGACGGCGTGCACGCGTTCCGCACCCTGGACGACTGCCTGGCCCTGGGCGAGGCGGTCGGCGAGGGAACGCGGGCGGTGGTGATCGGGGGCGGCCTGCTGGGCGTCTCGGCGGCGCGGGCGCTGGCCTCGCGCGGCGCCGGAGTCGTCGTGACCCAGCAGGGCGAGTACCTGATGGATCGTCATCTCGACGCGGGTGCCGGGCAGTTGCTCCACTCGCACCTGGCCGCCTCCGGCGTGGAGGTGCACACCGAGTGCCGGGTGCGCGGTCTGCGGACCGAGGACGGCCGGGTGCGCGGCGTCGAACTCGCGGACGGCTACGAGCTGGCCGCCGATCTGGTCGTCCTGGCCTGCGGCGTCCGGCCCCGCACCGGTCTGGCCCGGGAAGCCGGGCTCGCACTCGGCAAGCGCGGCGGCATCGCCGTCGACGACCGGCTGCGGACGTCCGACCCCGACGTGTACGCGATCGGGGACTGCGCGGAGCACGACGGCGTGCTGTACGGACTCGCCGGCGCCGCCCAGGAACAGGCCGACGCACTGGCCGGAATGATCAACGGGATGCTCAACGGCCAGGACGACGCGGCCGGTTACGCCGGAACGCGCTCGCTCGTCCGGCTGACGCTGTCCGACGGGCCACTGGACCTGGCCGCGTTCGGGGAGACGACACCCGCGCCGGGCGACGACGTCGTGCAGCTGGCGGACGCCACGCGCGGCGCCTACCGCAAGATCGTCGTCCGCGGCGACCGGTTGCTGGGCGGCATCCTCGTCGGCGACCTGGGCAGCGTCGGGACGCTCGCCCGCACCTGGGAAGGCGACGAGCCGCTTCCCGCCACTCCCCTGCTCCACCTGCTCACCCACGACGGAGGGTACTGACCCATGTCCACCGCCACCGAGGCCGCACCCGAGACGATCGTCCTGATCGGGCACGGGATGGTCGGCCAGCGCTTCCTCGAAGAGCTCGCGGACCGGGGCGTGACCCAGCGGGCCCGCGTCGTCGTGCTGTGCGAGGAGCCGCGCCCGGCCTACGACCGAGTGCAGCTCACCTCCTACTTCTCCGGCAGCTCGCCCGACGAACTGTCCATGGTCCCCGAGGGGTTCATGGAGCAGCACGGCATCGAGCTGTACACCGGCGACCCGGCGACGGCCGTCGACCGCGCGACCCGGACGGTGACCGCGCGCAGCGGCCGGACGTTCACCTACGACACGCTCGTCCTGGCCACCGGCTCCTACCCGTTCGTCCCGCCGGTGCCCGGCAAGGACAGCACGGGCTGCTTCGTCTACCGGACGATCGAGGACCTGCTCGCCATCGAGGAGTACGCGAAGAACTGCCGCTCCGGCCTGGTCGTCGGCGGCGGGCTCCTCGGGCTGGAGGCGGCCGGCGCGCTGAAGGGCCTCGGCCTGGAGACGCACATCGTCGAGTTCAACCCGCGCCTGATGGCGATCCAGGTGGACGAGGGCGGCGGCGCCGCGCTGCGCCGCACGGTCGAGGACATGGGGCTGATCGTCCACACCGGCGTCGGCGGCCAGGAGATCACTGCGGGCGAGGACGGCGCGGTGACCGGCATGGCCCTGTCCGACGGCTCGACCGTCGCCACCGACCTGGTGATCTTCTCGGCCGGCGTGCGGCCCAGGGACGAGCTGGCCCGGGCCGCGGGCCTGGAGACCGGGGAGCGCGGCGGCGTCGTCGTGGACGAGTTCTGCCGGTCGGCCTCCGACCCGGCGGTCTTCGCGATCGGGGAGTGCGCGCGGGCCGCGGACGGCGTGGTGTACGGGCTGGTCGCGCCGGGCTACGACATGGCCGTGGCCGCCGCCGGGGTGATCGCACAGGGCGGGGAACCGCGGGCCGACACCAGGACGTTCACCGGCGCGGACACCTCCACCAAGCTGAAGCTGCTCGGCGTGGACGTGGCGTCGTTCGGCGACCCGCACGGCCGGGCCGAGGGCTGCCTCGACGTCGTGTACTCCGACTCCCGCTCCGGCGTCTACAAGAAGCTGGTCATCGGCAAGGACGGCACGCTGCTGGGCGGCGTACTGGTCGGTGACGCCGAGTCGTACGGGCTGCTGCGCCCGCTGACCGGCAGCGTTCCCCCGGTCGCGCCCGAGCAGTTGGTACTCCCGGCCGGGCTGGCGCCCGCCACCGCGATCGGCCCGTCCGCGCTGCCGGACGACGCGATCATCTGCAGCTGCCACAACGTGAGCAAGGGCAGCATCCGCGCGGCGGTCACCGACCATCAGTGCACCACCGTGCCCGAGGTCAAGAAGTGCACCAAGGCCGGTACGGGCTGCGGCAGTTGCGTGAAGACGCTGGGCCTGCTGGTCAACGACGAGCTGACCGCCAACGGCGTGACCGTCGACACCGGCCTGTGCGGCTGCTTCTCGCAGACCCGCCAGGAGCTGTACGAGATCGTGCTGGCGCTGCGCCTCAACTCCTACCAGGAGCTGCTGGACAACCACGGCCGCCCGGAGGCGCGCGGCGGCGAGGGCTGCGAGATCTGCAAGCCCGCGGTGGGCTCGATCTTCGCCTCGCTCGCCCCGACGATCGGCGCGGACGTCTACGTACTGGACGGCGAGCAGGCGGCGTTGCAGGACACCAACGACCACTTCCTCGCCAACATGCAGAAGAACGGCTCGTACTCGGTCGTTCCCCGCATCCCCGGCGGTGAGATCACCCCGGAGAAGCTGATCGTGATCGGCGAGGTGGCCCGGGACTTCGGTCTCTACACCAAGATCACGGGCGGCCAGCGCATCGACCTGTTCGGCGCCCGGGTCGACCAGCTCCCGATGATCTGGGCCCGGCTGGTGGAGGCGGGCTTCGAGTCGGGCCACGCGTACGGCAAGGCGCTGCGCACGGTGAAGTCCTGCGTGGGCTCCACGTGGTGCCGGTACGGCGTGCAGGACAGCGTGCGGATGGCGATCGACCTGGAGCTGCGCTACCGGGGCCTGCGGTCGCCGCACAAGCTGAAGTCGGCGGTGTCCGGCTGCGCCCGCGAGTGCGCGGAGGCGATGGGCAAGGACTTCGGCGTCATCGCCACGGCCAACGGCTGGAACCTGTACGTCGGCGGGAACGGCGGCGCCACGCCGCGCCACGCGGACCTGCTCGCGCAGGACCTGTCGGACGCCGAACTGGTCAGGCTGATCGACCGGTTCCTGATGTTCTACATCCGCACCGCCGACCGGCTGGAGCGCACCTCGACGTGGCTGGAGCGGATCCCGGGCGGCCTGGACCACGTCAAGGACGTGGTCGTGCACGACTCGCTCGGCATCTGCGACGAGCTGGAGGCGCTGATGGCGGCGCACGTCGCCAACTACCGCGACGAATGGGCCGAGACGATCAACGACCCGGAGAAGCTGCGGCGCTTCGTGTCCTTCGTCAACGCGCCCGGGGCGCCGGACCCGACGGTCAAGTTCGTGCCCGAACGCGACCAGGTGAAGCCCGACCTGACGATCCTGGCCGGGCCGGAGCTGCCCGTCCGCACGCTTGAGGGGAGCAGCCCGCGATGAAGGTGGAAGTGCAGATGGCAGGGGACGAGTGGGTCCCGGTGTGCGGACTGGCCGATCTGACGCCCGGACGCGGCGTGGCGGTGCTGCTGCCGGACGGCAGGCAGGCCGCGG
>NZ_JBPQTQ010000026.1:0-51749 GCF_051386415.1 Streptomyces sp. URMC 129 | reverse complement strand
CTCCTCGCCCCCACCCCGCCGCCCGGCTCGGGCGACAGCGGCGTGTTCCTCGTGCCGCCCAACCCCGCCATGCACGACGAGCGGGCCGCCGACGAGGAGCGCCGCGCCCTGCGCGAGCGCGCCACCGCCCGCGACGCCGACATCCGCGAGCTGGCCGCCAGGACCGCCGCCGACCGGGCGCTCGCCGCCCGGCTGGCCTCCTGGCGGGCCGGCTGCCCCGCCGGGCGGCTGGCCGAGCTGACCGCCGCCGCCGAGCGGACCCGGGCCGCGGCCCGGGAGGCGGAGCGCCGCCTGGCCGAGGCCGCCGCCGCCCGCGACCAGGCCGAGGAGGCCGCCGCCGAGGCGGTCCGCGCCCGCGACGCGCGACAGGAGACCGCCCAGCGGGCCCGCCGTTCCGCCGACGCGCTCGCCGGGCTCGCGTTCCGGCTGCGGGAGCGCGCCCGCTGGACGTCCCGCGTCAAGGAGCTGGCCGCCGAGGCCGCCGAGGCCGAGGCCCGCGCCGCCGAGCTGCTGGACCGGGCCCGCGCCGCCGACGAGGACCGCAGGTCCGTGCAGCGGGCCGCCGACGACGCCCGCCGCACCGCCCGCGCCCTGCGGGCCGAGCGCGCCGAGGTCTCCGGCGCCCCCGACGACGGCCACGACCCCGGCGGCCAGGAGGCAGACGGGCGCGAGGCCCCGGCGCGCTCCCTGCCGGACCTACGCGAGGCGTACCGCTCCGCCTCCCAGCTCTACGAGAAGGTCGGCGTCGGCGCCGACCTGCGCGCCGAGCAGGCCCGCGCCGAGGGGGACGAGAGCGCCGCGCTGGCCGCCCTGGACCGGCTGAGCAACAAGGTCCGCACCCGCGCCGCCCGCCTGCTTCAGGGCCCCGAGGGCGCCGACGGGCCCTCCCGGCAGGCCGCCGCCGCCCGCGCCGAGGCCCTGGTCCAGCTCCTGGAAGGCCGCGCCTCCGCCGCCAGCGAGCAGCTCGGCCGCCTGCGCGGCGAGGCCGAGCGGCTCGCGCCCGACGGCGCCCCGGCCCACATCGAGCTGCCCCCCGAGCGGATCCCCGACGGCGCCGAGCGCGCCCGGGAGCTGCTGCGCACCGCCACCGCCGAGCTGGCCGCCCACGAGGACGCCGTCGCCGCCGCCCGCACCGCCCACGAGGAGCTGGTCCACGACCACCGGGCCGCCCAGGACGCGGCGGGCGGCTTCGAGGAGGCCGCCGCCCTCCTGCGCGACCTGCTGCGCGACCCGTCGCCCGGCCAGGCCCCCGACGGCCCCGACGGGCCGGCCGCCGGGGACGCGGACGACGCCGAGCCCTACCCCGGGGGCCTCGCCGAGGCCCGGCAGACCGCCACCGACACCCGCCGCGCGCTGCGCGCCGCCGCGGCCGGACTGGCCGCGGCCGAGGCCGCCGTCCGGGAGGCGGGCGACCGCCTGGTCCGGCACGCCAACAGCACCCGGTTCGAGCAGGTCCGCACCCCCGCCCGGCAGCAGATCAGGGAGCTGCCCGCCGCCGCCCTGCCCGACCACGCCGCCGCCTGGGCCGGCGCGTTCGCCCCCCGGCTGCGCGTCCTCACCGACGAGCTGGCCCAGCTGGAGCGGAATCGGGACGGGATCGTGGACCGGCTGCGCGGCCTGGTCGAGTCCTCACTCGACACCCTCCGCTCCGCCCAGCGGCTGTCCCGGCTCCCCGAGGGGCTGGGGGAGTGGTCGGGCCAGGAGTTCCTGCGCATCCGTTTCGAGGACCCCGACCAGGCCACGCTCGCCGAGCGGCTGGGCGAGGTCGTCGACGAGACCACCCGGGCGGCCGTCCGGAAGAACGCGGACCTGCGCCGCGACGGCATGTCGCTGCTGCTGCGCGGTGTCCACGCCGCGCTGCGCCCGCGCGGCGTGGCCGTGGAGATCCTCAAGCCCGACGCGGTGCTGCGCGCCGAGCGCGTCCCGGTCGGCCAGATGGGCGACGTGTTCTCCGGCGGCCAGCTCCTCACCGCCGCCATCGCGCTCTACTGCACGATGGCCGCGCTGCGCGGGAACGACCGGGGCCGCGACCGGCACCGCCACGCCGGCACGCTCTTCCTCGACAACCCCATCGGCCGGGCCAACGCGACGTACCTGCTGGAGCTCCAGCGCGCCGTCGCCGACGCCCTCGGCGTCCAACTCCTGTACACGACAGGGCTGTTCGACACGACCGCGCTCGCCGAGTTCCCCCTGGTGATCCGGCTGCGCAACGACGCGGACCTCCGGGCCGGCCTGAAGTACATCAGCGTCGAGGAGCATCTGCGCCCCGGCCTGCCCCGCCAGGACGCGGCCGACGGCCAGGCGCACGGCGAGATCACCGCCACCCGGGTCTTCCGCAGGCCCGCGCCCGCGCCGCGGCAGGAGGCGGATCACTGACGGCCGGGCGGGCGGCGCCGCGGTCGCGCGGCGCTGCTCGGCACCGACACCACGCCGTTGCGCTGCAGCCATGACTGCCGGGTGACCCAGATGTCGAGCACCGACCAGGTGGCGACGATGCTGCTGGCGATCGTCGACAGCAGCATCGGGAACGCCAGCCAGGCACCGGCCAGCGTGCACAGCAGCACGACGACGAGCTGAGTCAGCGTCAGCGCGATGATGATGACGGCACGCACGGCCGCGGCGCGAACCGGATCCGGCATGCGGGGCTTCGCGTACACTCCGCCTTCGCTCCCTGCACGGTGAGATGCGCGGATATGTCCTTCAACCCCCATGGTAGAACGCGGCGGACGCCTTGCGTGCCCGGACGTGACAGACGAGTATGAGGCGCTCCGTGAGTCAACTCCATCCGAACACCGGGCGTTCCGCGAGGCCCTACCCCGCGGGTAGTAGGCTCGCGCCTGCCGACGGTGGCAGCCGCCGCCGGCCGTCCGGGAAAATCAAGGGGAGGGCATGCGCTTTCGCGGCAAGTCGATCCGACGGAAGACAGGGGCGCTGATCCTCGTGCCCCTGCTGTCGCTCGTGTCGGTCTGGGCGTTCGCGTCGGCCATCACCGTGTCCGAGGCCAGAAACGTGCTCGCCGCCTCCGCCGCGGCCGACTCCCTCGCCGGACCGGGCGACGACGTGGTCCGCGCGCTCCAGGCCGAGCGCCGGCAGACCATGATCCACATCGCCGACCCCCGGTGGTCGGAGGAACTCATCGACCTGCAGGCCGCCACCGACGAGGCGGTGGCCGCCGTCCGCGAACGCGTCTCGGACGGCGCCCCCGGCGGCTTCGGCGACGACGCGCGGGAGCGTCTCGACGCGTTCCTCCGCGCGCTGGAGGACCTGGGCCGGATCCGCGACCGGGTGGCCAACGGCACCATCGACCGGACCAGCGCGCTGGACGCCTACAACCGCCTCACCGCGCCCGGCCTGCTCTTCCTGTCCGCCGTCCAGCCCGACTCCGACCTCGGGCCCGACCGGCAGGCCGGCGCCATCACCGGCCTCGGCCAGGCCCGCGAGACCCTCTCGCAGGAGGACGCCCTGGTATCGGGTGTGCTCGCCGCGGGCCATGCCACGGACTCCGAACTGCGCGCCCTGGACGAGCTGATCACCCAGCGGGAGCTGATCTACGAGCTCCACTTGCCCGAGCTCCCGGAGAGCGACCGGCAGGCGCACACGTCCTACTGGGAGAGCGGCACCGGCAACCTCCTGACCATCGCGGAGGACCTCTTGGTCCAGGGCCGCGTCAACGCCGTCCGTCCCGAGGAGTGGGCCGACACCGGCACCGAGGCCCTCGCCGCCCTCGGCCGGCTCGCCGACGAGGCCGATGCCGCGTACCAGGACCGCGTCGACCCGGGCGTCGACGCGGTGCTGCTGCGCGCCGGCATCGCGGGCGGCGCCGGGCTGCTGGCCGTCGTGATCTCCGTCACCGTCGCGCTGCGCGTCGGCCGCGGACTCAACCGCGACCTGCGGGACCTGTCGCGGGAGGCGACCGACGCCGCCGAGCATCGGCTGCCGGGCGTGATGCGGCGCCTGGAGGCCGGCGACCACGTCGACATCGAGACCGAGGCGCCCCGCCTCGAATACGGCCCCGACGAGTTCGGCCAGGTCGGCCGCGCCCTCAACACCCTGCAGCGCGAGGCCGTCTCGGCCGCCGTCGAACGGGCCGTCACCCGCCGCGGCGTCTCCGAGGTGTTCGTCAACCTCGCCCGCCGCAGCCAGGTGCTGCTGCACCGCCAGCTCAACCTGCTGGAGGGCCTCCAGCGCCGCACCGCCAACGACGAGGACCTGGCGGACCTGATCCGGCTGGACCACCTCACCACCCGCATGCGGCGCCACGCCGAGGGCCTGGTCATCCTCTCCGGCACGGCGCCGGCCCGGCAGTGGCGCAAGCCGGAGCAGCTCATGGACGTCGTGCGGGCCGCCGTCGACGAGGTCGAGGACTTCGAGCGCATCGAGATCCGCCGGCTCCCGCCGTTCGCCGTGGCCGGCGGCGCGGTCGCGGACCTCATCCACCTCGTCGCGGAACTACTGGAGAACGCCACGGTGTTCTCGCCCCCGCACACCGCCGTGCAGGTGTCCGGCGAGCGGGTGCCGCACGGCTTCACCCTCGAAATCCACGACCGCGGCCTGGGGATGAACCCCGAGGCCCTGGCCGAGGCGAACCAGCGGCTCGCGGAGTCCCAGGAGTTCCAGCTCTCCGACACCGACCGGATCGGCCTGTTCGTGGTCGCCCGGCTCGCGGAGCGGCACGGCATCCGGGTCTCCCTGCGCGAGTCCCCCTACGGCGGCACCACCGCCGTGACGCTCATCCCGGGCGAACTGCTCACCGAGACCGCCGAGGAGCCGCCGGAGCGCGCGCCGCGCCAGGAGCCTGCCGAGCGGCGCGGCGTGCGCGACGGCGTCGTGCCCGGGCCGGTGGAGCTGGAGGCGCCGGTCGGCGCCGACGCGGGTCCCGCGGCCCGCCGGGACCCGGCGGGCGAACGCGCCCCCGACCACCCCGGTGAGCACACCGCCGCCCCCGGACCGGAGGCCCCGGTACCGCTGCCGCGCCTGCCCCAGCGCAGACGCACGCCGGTGCTCGTCGCCGACCACGGGCGGACCGTGGGCCGGGCTCCCGACGGGGACCCGGTGCCCGGCGCTCCGCCGCCCGGCGGGCCGGGCACCACCCCCGGGCCCGAGCCCACGACCGGCGCCGGGCTGCCCCGCCGGGTCCGGCGGCAGGCCCGCACCGAACCACCCGGTCCCGCGGCTCCCGCGGGGCCCGGCGCCCCCGGAGCCGGCGGACCCGTGACGAACGGGGCGAGCGGCCACCCGGACGCCGACGCCGTTCCCGACCTGGACGCCGAGGAGGTCCGCGCCCGGATGGCGGCCCTGCAACGGGGCTGGCAGCGCGGGCGGCAGCAGAACGACCCCCGCGGGGACGGACCCCCGCCGGGCGCGAGACCGTAAGCAGCCAGACACGAGAGCCCTAAGGCAGGACCGATGACCGCACCGGAGTCCGCGGGTCACGGCGGCACCCCGCAGCACCACGGCACCCGTCAGGAGAGCGGACAGCTCGACTGGATCCTCGACGAGCTCGTCGAGCGCGTGCCCCACGTCCGACACGCGCTGGTCCTGGCGGCCGACGGCCTGCCCCGGGGCGCCTCACGCTCCCTGGGCAGAGAGGACGGCGAGCAACTGGCCGCCGTCGCCTCCGGGTTCCACAGCCTCGCGCGCGGCGTCGGCCGGCACTTCGAGACGGGCGCCGTACGCCAGACCCTGGTCGAGCTGGACAACGCCTTCCTGCTGGTGACCGCCGCCGGGCAGGGCAGCGCGCTGGCCGTCTTCACCGAGGCCGAGGCCGACATAGGCCAGGTGGCGTACGAGATGGCCCTGCTCGTCAAACGGGTCGGCCCGCAGCTCGCCACCCCGCCCCGCGCCGCCCCCGGTGACCAGGGCTGACGTGCGGGTTCCCGCGCCGTGTCCCGCCGTGTCCCGGGGATGTCGCGAAAAGGTGACAACCGGCCGGCCGCCCGAACCGTGCCCGTGGCCGCCACGTCCGAAGGTGTGACGGCGGCGGCCCGGGACCGACGGGGGTGGCTCCGGACCGCCGCCGTCACCGTCCGCCCGGCCGGCGGCGCAGCGCGTCCCGGGACACGGGGAAGTCGAAGGACGTGTCGGGGAACGGCTCCGGCCCGTAGGTGAAGTGCCACCACTCGGTCGGCACCGGGACGAAACCCTCCGCCACCAGCGCCGACCGCAGCAGCTGCCGGGCCTCCCGCTGGGCCGCGCCCACCTCCGGCGAGTCCGGGGCCGACGCGGGGTCGAAGAAGTCGAACGGCGTGCCCATGTCCACCGCGCCGTGCGGCGGGCGGACGAGCGTGACGTCCACGGTGCTGCCGCGGCTGTGCGCGGAGCGGGCCGCGAGATAACCCTCCTCGAACAGCCGGTCCTTGGGCACCCGCGGATGGAACTCCTCGCGCGTCCGCGCCGTTTCCGGCCCGGCCGCCCAGCGCAGGAAGTGCTGCACGGCGCGCCGCGGCCGGTAGCAGTCGAACACCCGCAGCCCGTAGCCGCGTTGGGCCAGCGCCCGGTGGGCACGGCGCAGCGCCACGGCGGCCTCCCGGGTCAGCAGGCACACCGGCTCCCGGTAGCCGTCGACCCGCTCCCCGGTGAAGTTGTCCCGCGAGGCGTACCGCATCTCCTGCCCGATCCCCGGCGCGACGTCCTCCAGCGCGACGAACTCCGGCGGGGCGGCCCGCGCCGGGGGCGGGCCCGGGGAGGCGGAGAGCGCGCAGACGAGTCCGGCCGACACGGCCGCGAGAGGGAGGCGGCGCACCCCTCCAGCTCTACCAGCGCCCGCCGGTGGCGGCCACCCGGCGGCGCGGGCGGGCCGCTCTGGCGTCCGCGCCGGTGAGCTGGCATCGTCCTGCCCAGCCGTGCCACACACCGCCGCGTCGCCGCACCGCCGCACTGCCCGGGGAGCCGCCATGACCACGCCGCACGCCGTACCGCCGTCCACGTCCGAGCCCCTGTGGCGGCCGGACCCGGAGCGGATCGCCACGGCCCGGATCACCCGCTTCCACGCGTACGCCGCCGCCCGGCACGGCGCCCCGGCCCCCCGCCCGGAGGACCCGGCGGGCAGCTACGCCGAGCTGCACCGCTGGTCCGTCACCGCACTCGGCCCGTTCTGGCACGCCGTCACCGACTGGTTCGACGTCCGCTTCACCACCCCGTCCGCCACGGTGCTGGCCGACGCCACCATGCCGGGCGCGCAGTGGTTCCCGGGGGCCACTCTCAACTACGCCGAGCACGCGCTGCGCGCCGGCGAGGACCCGGCCCGCGCCGGCCGGCCCGCGCTGCTGCGCGTCGACGAGCGGCACGAGCCGGAGCCGGTCACCTGGGCCGAACTGCGCGCCCGGGTCGGCTCGCTGGCCGCCGCGCTGCGCGGCCTCGGCGTGCGCCCCGGCGACCGGGTCAGCGGCTACCTGCCCAACGTCCCCGAGGCCGTCGTCGCGCTGCTGGCCACCGCCGCCGTCGGCGCGGTGTGGACCTCCTGCGCCCCCGACTTCGGCGCCCGCGGCGTCCTGGACCGCTTCCAGCAGGTCGAGCCCGTCGTGCTGTTCGCGGCCGACGGCTACCGCTACGCCGGCCGGGTCCACGACCGCACCGCCACCGTCGCCGAGCTGCGCGCCGGGCTGCCCACGCTCCGCGCCGTCGTCCACGTCCCGCTGCTCGGCACGCCCGCGCCGCAGGGCGCCCTGGAGTGGGCCGAGCTGGCCGGGACCGGCTCCGGCGAGGGCGCCCCCGCCCCCGAGTTCACGCCGGTGCCCTTCGACCACCCGCTGTGGGTGCTGTACTCCTCGGGCACCACCGGCCTGCCCAAGGCCATCGTCCACTCCCAGGGCGGCATCCTCGTCGAACACCTCAAGCAGCTCGGCCTGCACTGCGATCTCGGCCCGGACGACCGGCTGTTCTGGTACACGTCCACCGGCTGGATGATGTGGAACTTCCTGGTCTCCGGCCTGCTCACCGGCACCACCGTGGTCCTCTACGACGGCGCCCCCGGCTTCCCCTCCCCGGACGCCCAGTGGCGCGTGGCCGCGCGGGCCCGCGCCACCCTCTACGGCACCTCCGCCGCCTACGTGCTGGCCTGTGCCAAGGCCGGCGTCCACCCCGCGCGCGACCTGGACCTGTCGGCCACCCGGTGCGTCGCCACCACCGGCTCCCCCCTGCCGCCCGACGGGTTCCGCTGGCTCCACGAGGAGGCGGGCCCCGGGCTGTGGATCGCCTCGGTCAGCGGCGGCACCGACGTGTGCAGTTGCTTCGCCGGGGCCGTGCCGACCCTGCCCGTCTGGACGGGCGAGATCCAGGCGCCCTCGCTCGGCACCGACCTGCGCGCCTGGAGCCCGGACGGCCGGTCGCTGACCGACGAGGTCGGGGAGCTGGTCGTCACCACCCCCATGCCCTCGATGCCGGTCGGGTTCTGGAACGACCCGGGCGACGTCCGGTACCGCGACAGCTACTTCGCGATGTTCCCCGGCGTCTGGCGGCACGGGGACTGGACGACGGTCACCTCGCGCGGCACCGTCGTCATCCACGGCCGGTCCGACTCCACGCTCAACCGGCAGGGCGTGCGCATGGGGTCGGCCGACATCTACGAGGTCGTGGAGCGGCTGCCGGAGATCCGCGAGTCCCTGGTGGTCGGCCTCGAACGCCCCGACGGCGGGTACTGGATGCCGCTGTTCGTCCGCCTGGCCGAGGGCGCCGCGCTCGACGACGCGCTGCGCGAGCGGATCCGCGGCGCCGTCCGGTCCGCCCTGTCGCCCCGCCACGTGCCGGACGAGATCATCGAGATCCCCGGCGTCCCGCACACCCTGACCGGCAAGCGGCTGGAGATCCCCGTCAAGCGCCTCCTGGCGGGCGTGCCCCTGGAGACGGCGGTGAACCCCGGCTCGGTGGACGACCCGGAGCTGCTGCGGTTCTTCGAGAAGCTGGCCCGCGAGCGGGCCGTTGTCAGTGGCCCCGACTACGCTCGGTGACCGAGACGTTCCGATCGGTTCCCGGGGTTCAGGGGGGAAGTCATGGCACACACCGGAGGGCGCGCCCGGCGCGGCGGCGACGCGTGGCGCGAGGCGGCGGGCACGGTCGCCGTCGTCGCGGACGAGACCGGATTCGCGCTGATGCGGCGGTACGCGTCGTTCCGCTTCAGCGACCACGCCGGCTATCTGCGGCAGACCGAGGAGCTGCTGCGCTCGATGTCCGGCCGGCACGGGCACACCAGCGTCGCGCTGTTCGACCCGGCCGGCTTCGCGGAGTTCTGCGCGCGGGAGGGGCTGCCGCCGGACGACCCCGCCAGCCGCGCGCGGTACACGGCGGAGGTGGCCGCCCGGGGCGCCACCGTGCCGTACGAGGGGCAGCCGCTGGACCGGCTGGTGCCCGCGCTGCTGGCCGAGCACGTGCGGTGGGAGACGTGGGAGCTGGCCACGGAGCTGCTGGCCGGCGCCGGTCCCTGCCCGGACTGCGGGGCGCCGCTGTCGCGGTGCGCGTTCCGGCGGGCGGCCGGGCTGCTGACCGAGGTCCTCCAGCGGGCCGAGCCGGGCACGCACCACCTGGTGTGCAGCCTGATCGCGGAGACCGGGCCGCTGACGGCGTCGGTGACGGCCGGGCGCGGCGCCGGGGGCTCGCTGGAGCTGCCGGAGCCCGGCGCGCTGGTGCTGTGCACGCTGCTGGCGCTGGGGCTGGCGACCGGCGCCCCCGGCGGGCTGGTGCTGCGCACCGGGGCCGGCGGGGCGGGGCGGGCGGAGGAGGTGCGCGGCTGGAGCCTCGGCGGCGGCCGGCTGCGGGGCCTGAGCGAGGCGGAGGTCTTCGCGGCGTACTGCACGGACGCGCGCACCGGCGAGCCCGTGCCGCCCGAGCACGGCGTGGTCTACCGGGGCGCGGAGGACGTCCCGCCCGGCCGCTGCGCGGAGCCGTGACCGGGCGGGACACCCCCCACCGGGCTCACTCGCCGGAGAGCACTCCCCGGGCGGCCGTGCGGGCCTCCTCGGCGCTGTCCGCCGCGCGGGCCGCCGCCGCGGCGCGCTCGCACTGCGCGAGGGTGTGCCGCGCGAGCGCGGCCCGCACGTAGGGGATGGCCGCGGCGCCCATGGACAGGCTGGTGACGCCGAGGCCGGTGAGCACGCAGGCCAGCAGCGGGTCGGCGGCGGCCTCCCCGCACACCCCGCAGCTCTTGCCCTCGGCCTTGGCGGACTCGGCCGCCAGCGCGACGAGGTCGAGCAGGGCGGGCTGCCAGGGGTCCTGGAGCCGGGAGACGGCGCCGACCTGCCGGTCGGCGGCGAAGGTGTACTGGGCGAGGTCGTTGGTGCCCAGCGACAGGAACTCGACCTCCTGCAGCACCGCCCGCGCGCGCAGCGCCGCGGACGGGACCTCCACCATGGCGCCCTGCTTGGCGTTCAGCCCGGCCGCCCGGCAGGCGTCGGCGAACGCCCGGGCGTCGGCCCGGTCGGCCACCATCGGCGCCATGACCTCCAGGTAGACGGGCAGCCCCTCGGCGGCCCGGGCCAGGGCCCGCAGCTGCGTGTCCAGCACCTCGGGGTGCGCCAGCAGCGCCCGCAGCCCCCGCACACCGAGCGCCGGGTTCGGCTCGTCGCCCGGCGTGAGGAACGGCAGGGGCTTGTCCGCGCCCGCGTCCAGCACCCGCACCACGACGCGCCCCTCGGGGAACGCCTCCAGCACCTCCCGGTAGGCGGCGACCTGCTCCTCCTCCGAGGGCGCGCGCCCGCTGTCCAGGCTCTGCTTGTCGAAGAACAGGAACTCGGTGCGGAACAGGCCCACGCCCTCGGCGCCCGCCGCCACGGCCGCGGCCACGTCGCCCGGGCCGCCGATGTTGGCCAGCAGCGGCACCCGGTGGCCGTCGGAGGTGGCGCCCGGGCCCGCGCTCTCCGCGAGCGCCGCCCGGCGCTCCGCCGCGGCCCGCGCCAGGGCCGCCCGCTCCTCGCGGCTCGGGTTCACCACGATCTCCCCGGTGCTGCCGTCCACCGCGACCACCATGCCCTCGGCGATGGCGCCCGCGTCCGGCAGGGCCACCACGGCCGGCACGCCCAGGGCCCGCGCCAGGATCGCGCTGTGGCTGGTCGGGCCGCCCTCCTCGGTGATGAAGCCGAGCACCAGCGAGGGGTCGAGCAGGGCCGTGTCGGCCGGCGCCAGGTCGCGGGCGATCAGCACGTACGGCTCGTCGCTGTCCGGCACGCCCGGGATCGGCACGCCGAGCAGCCGCGCGACGATCCGGTTGCGCACGTCGTCCAGATCCGCCACCCGCCCGGCCAGGTACTCACCGGCGCCGGCCAGCAGCGCCCGGTACGCGGCGAACGCGTCGAACACCGCGCGTTCCGCCGCGGCGCCCACCGCGATCCGGCGCTCGACGTCGGCCAGCAGCTCGGGGTCCTCGGCCATCAGCGCCTGCGCCTCCAGCACCGCCTGCGCCTCGCCGCCGGCGAGCTGGCCCCGCGCGGTGAGATCCGCGGCCACCGCCTGCGCCGCCTGCCGGGCCCGCGCCAGCTCGCGCGGCGCCTCCTCGTCGGGGATCCGGTGGGACGGGGGCTCCAGCACCGCCGTCCCCATGTGTCTGACCTCGCCGATCGCCACTCCGTGGCTGACTCCGACACCTCGAAGCCTGGTCTCCATGTCACCCGCCTTGCTGTGCCGTGAGAGTGCCATAAATCACACAGAAGCCTAAGCCATCCCGCTTCGGCCCCCTCCGGGGCGCCCTGCCCCCGCCCCCCGGGAGGGGGGCCGGTAAGGTCGGACCGCACAGCGTCGGCTCGGGGTATCAGGAGGCGTCCGGGTGGAGGTCCAGGAGACGCGCGTTCAGACCGACCGGATCCTCACCATCCCCAACGTCCTGAGCATGGCTCGCCTGGCGGGCGTGCCCGTGTTCCTCTGGCTGGTCCTCTCCCCGGTCTTCGACGGCCCCGATCTCGACGGCTGGGCGCTGCTCGTCCTGGCCGCCAGCGGGGCCAGCGACTACCTGGACGGCAAGCTGGCCCGCCGCTGGAACCAGATCAGCGCGCTGGGCCGGATCCTGGACCCCGCAGCCGACCGGCTCTACATCCTCTCCACCCTCGTGGGCCTCACCTGGCGCGACATCCTCCCGGTGTGGCTCACGGCACTCCTGCTCGCCCGCGAGCTGATGCTCCTGGTGACCGTGTGGCGCCTGGACCGGCACGGATACGCCCCGCCGCAAGTGAATTTCCTCGGGAAGGCGGCCACATTCAACCTGATGTACGCCTTCCCGTTGCTGCTGCTCAGTGACGGAAGTAGCTGGGCGGCATCACTCGCTGCTATTTTCGGATGGGCGTTCGCCGGCTGGGGTACAGCGCTCTACTGGTGGGCAGGGATTCTCTACGTGGTCCAAGTCCGCCGTCTCCTCAAGGCGGACACCACCTCCGACTAGCCCGCTCCGGCAGCGACGCAGGGATCCGGCGCCCGCACGTGCCGCACATACCGGGGAGCCACCCCGGGCCCGGGCCCTCCGGACGGGCGCGGTCGGAGTGACTGTCGACTCCCCAAGGAGGACACTTCCGATATGAAGGCCGTCGTAATGGCTGGTGGCGAAGGCACCCGGCTTCGCCCGATGACCGCGAGCATGCCCAAGCCGCTGCTGCCCGTGGCGAACCGCCCGATCATGGAGCACGTGCTCCGGCTGCTGAAGCGGCACGGGCTTACCGAGACCGTGGTCACAGTGCAATTCCTCGCCTCCCTCGTCAAGAACTATTTCGGCGACGGTGAGGAACTCGGGATGGATCTCACTTACGCCCATGAAGAAAAGCCACTGGGTACGGCCGGAAGTGTGAAAAATGCCGAGGACGCACTCAGGAACGACTCGTTCCTGGTCATCTCCGGTGACGCCCTCACCGATTTCGACCTGACGGACCTCATCCGTTACCACCGGGAGCGCGGCGCCCTGGTGACGGTCTGCCTGACCCGCGTTCCCAACCCCCTGGAGTTCGGGATCACCATCGTCGACGAGGACGGGCGCGTCGACCGGTTCCTGGAGAAGCCCACCTGGGGGCAGGTGTTCTCGGACACCGTGAACACCGGTATCTACGTGATGGAGCCCGAGGTCTTCGACTACGTCGAGCCGGACGTCCCGGTCGACTGGTCGGGCGACGTCTTCCCCCGCCTGATGAAGGAGGGCAAGCCCGTCTACGGCTATGTCGCCGAGGGCTACTGGGAGGACGTCGGCACCCACGAGAGCTACGTCAAGGCCCAGGCGGACGTGCTGGAGGGGAAGGTCGACGTCGAGATAGACGGCTTCGAGATCTCCCCCGGCGTCTGGATCGCGGAGGGCGCCGAGGTGCACCCCGACGCCAAGCTCAGGGGCCCGCTCTACATCGGTGACTACGCCAAGATCGAGGCCGGCGCGGAGATCCGCGAGCACACGGTCATCGGCTCCAACGTGGTCGTCAAGGCCGACGCCTTCCTGCACAAGGCCGTGGTGCACGACAACGTCTACATCGGCCCGCAGACCAACCTGCGCGGCTGCGTCGTCGGCAAGAACACCGACGTCATGCGCGCGGCCCGGATCGAGGACGGCGCGGTCATCGGGGACGAGTGCCTGGTGGGCGAGGAGTCGATCGTCCAGGGCAACGTCCGCGTCTACCCGTTCAAGACCGTCGAGGCCGGCGCCTTCGTCAACACGTCGGTCATCTGGGAGTCCCGCGGCCAGGCCAACCTCTTCGGCGCCCGCGGCGTCTCCGGCATCCTCAACGTCGAGATCACCCCCGAGCTCGCCGTCCGCCTCGCCAGCGCCTACGCCACCACGCTGAAGAAGGGATCGACGGTCACCACCGCCCGCGACCACTCCCGCGGTGCCCGCGCCCTGAAGCGCGCCGTCATCTCCGCCCTCCAGGCCAGCGCGATCGACGTCCGCGACCTGGAGAACGTGCCGCTGCCCGTCGCCCGCCAGCAGACCGCGCGCGGCAGCGCCGGCGGCGTCATGATCCGCACCACCCCCGGCGTTCCCGACTCCGTCGACATCATGTTCTTCGACGAGCGCGGCGCCGACCTCTCCCAGGCCGGCCAGCGGAAGCTGGACCGCGTCTACGCCCGCCAGGAGTACCGCCGCGCCTTCCCCGGCGAGATCGGCGACCTGCGCTTCCCGGCGAGCGTCTTCGACGCCTACACCGGCTCGGTGCTGCGCGCCGTCGACACCACCGGCGTGGCCGAGTCCGGGCTGAAGATCGTCGTCGACGCCGCCAACGGCAGCGCCGGCCTGGTCCTGCCCAGCCTGCTGGGCCGGCTCGGCGTGGACGCCCTCACCATCAACCCCGGCCTGGACGAGGGGCGCCCCACCGAGACCGCCGACGTCCGCCGGGCCGGCCTGGTGCGGCTGGGCGAGATCGTCGCCTCCGCCCGCGCCGCCTTCGGCGTCCGCTTCGACCCGGTCGGCGAGCGGCTGGCCCTGGTGGACGAGCGCGGCCGGATCATCGAGGACCAGCGCGCCCTGCTGGTCATGCTCGACCTGGTGGCCGCCGAACGCCGCAGCGGGCGCGTGGCGCTGCCGGTGACCACCACCCGCATCGCCGAGCAGGTGGCCGCCTACCACGGCACCCAGGTGGAGTGGACCACCACCTCGCCCGACGACCTGACCCGGGTCGCCCACAAGGAGGGCTCGGTCTTCGGGGGCGACGGCCAGGGAGGCTTCATCGTCCCCGAGTTCAGCAGCGTCTTCGACGCCACGGCGGCCTTCGCCCGGCTCATCGGCCTGGTGGCCCGCACCCAGCTCTCCCTGAGCCAGATCGACGCCCGCATCCCGCGCGCCCACGTCCTGCGCCGGGACGTCGCCACCCCCTGGGCGATCAAGGGCCTGGTCATGCGCCGCGTCGTCGAGGCCGCCGGGGAGCGCTTCGTCGACACCACCGACGGCGTGCGCGTGGTCGAGCCCGACGGCCGGTGGGTCCTGGTGCTGCCCGACCCGGCCGAGGCCGTCACCCACCTGTGGGCCGAGGGACCGGACGACGCCGCCGCGCAGGAGCTGCTGGACCACTGGGCGACCGTGGTGGACAGCGCCGAACGGTGACGCCGGGGCGCTGACCGACGCCCACCGGGCCCGTTCGGAGCAACGGGGGGCGCCGTGCGACGATGTCCGCCATGCCACCGCAGGAGCCCGGACACCGCGCCCCGGCGCGCCCCGACGCCTCCATGTCGCTGCTGACCGCCGTCATGAACCACACCCTCGACGAGGGGTACGCCCAGGCGGCGGCCAGGCGGCGGGCCGAGGGCCGGCCGGACCTGCCGCGGACCCTGCGCGCCAGGCTCTGGCTGGCCGCCGGCCTGGTGCTGGCGGCCCTGGTCGTCACCCTGGGCGCCGCCCAGGCCCGCGAGGCCGCCCCCACCGTCGCGCGGGAGCGGGAGGAGCTGCTGGACCGCGTGGAGGCGGGCACCGAGGCGCTGGACGATCTCCAGGCCGAGGTGGACGCCCTGCGCGAGGACGTCGCCGCACGCCAGCGCGAGGCGCTGGGCGCCGCCGACGCCGACCGGGGCGACCTCACCGCCCTCCTGGCCGGCGCCACCGCCGTCGAGGGCCCCGGAGTGGAGCTCACCGTCGACGACGCCGAGTCCGCCGGCCAGGGGCCCGGCGGCGGCTTCTCCGACACCGGCCGGGTCCGCGACCGCGACCTCCAGCGCCTCGTCAACGGCCTGTGGCAGGCCGGTGCCGAGGCGATGTCCGTCAACGGCAGACGGCTCACCGCGCTGTCCGCCATCCGCGCCGCCGGCGACGCGGTCCTCGTCGACAACCGCCCCCTCGTCCCGCCCTACACGCTGCTCGCCATCGGCGACGGCGAGGCGCTGGCCGCCGCGTTCGAGGCGACCGACGGCGGGCGGTACCTCGACGTGCTCCGCGACAGCTACGGCGTCCGCGCCGCCCTGTCCGTCCGGGACGACCTGCGCCTGCCCGCGGCCCCGTCCCTCACCACGCGCAGCGCCCGGCCCGCCGACCCGGCCGGGGAAGCGCCCGCCGAAGAAAGAAGCGCACCGTGATCGCCGTTCTGGGCCTCGTCCTCGGAGTCGTGGTCGGCATCCTCACCCGCCCCGTGGTCCCCACGGGCGTGGAGCCCTACCTGCCCATCGCCGTGGTCGCCGCCCTCGACGCCGTGTTCGGCGGCCTGCGGGCCATGCTCGACGGCGTCTTCGACGACAAGGTGTTCGTGGTGTCCTTCCTGTCGAACGTCACCGTCGCCGCGCTCATCGTCTTCCTCGGCGACAAGCTCGGCGTGGGCGCCCAGCTCTCCACCGGCGTGGTGGTGGTCCTCGGCATCCGGATCTTCTCCAACGCCGCCGCCATCCGGCGCCATGTGTTCGGGGCGTGAGGCCGGTGACGCCCCAGCACACCGACCCGGCGCCCGGAGCCGCCGCCCCGGAGCCCGCCCCCGCCCCGCGGCCGACCGGGCGCCGCGCCCTGATCGCCGGGCTGTGGCCGCCGCGCGCGACCCGGGGCCAGCTGGTCGCCGCCGTCCTGCTCTTCGTGCTCGGCCTCGGCCTGGCCATCCAGGTCCGGGCGGCGGGCAGCGAGGAGACCGCGCTGCGCGGCGCCCGCCGCGAGGACCTGGTGCGCATCCTCAGCGACCTGGAGGACCGGGCCGCGCGCCTGGAGGACGAGCGCGCCGCGCTGCGGGAGCAGCGCACCGAGCTGGAGACCAGCTCCGACCAGGCCGAGGAGGCCCGCCGGCAGGCCCTGGAGCGCGAGCGGCAGCTCGGCGTCCTGGCCGGCACCGTCGCCGCGGAGGGCCCGGGCGTCACCCTGCGCATCACTGATCCCCTGGGCACCGTCGAGGCCGATATGCTGCTCGACGCGGTGCAGGAACTGCGCGCCGCGGGGGCCGAGGCCATCCAGATCAACGACGTGCGGGTCGTGGCCGGCACCTCTTTCGTGAACGACGGCGACGAGGTGCTCGTCGACGGCCGGCCCGTCGGCGCGCCGTTCCTGATCGAGGCCATCGGCCGGCCGCAGGACCTGGAACCGGCGCTGAACATCCCCGGGGGCGTGGTGCAGTCCCTGGAGAACGAGCAGGCGGAGGTGGACGTGGCACGGCCCGACAAGGTCGTCGTGGACGCCTTGCGATCGGCGGAGCAGCCTGACTACGCTCAGTCGTCATCGTGACCGGACCGCACCGGGGCCGCCGCACTCCCGTGGCGCTCGGTGAGGGAAACTGAACGGGGGCCGTGGACGTTGTCAGGATGTCCTGCACGGCCGGTGAGAGACAATGGACCGTCCGTCCGCAGACGGGTCGGGCTAGGTGCGAGGGGAATCGCTGGTGAGCTTTTTCGCTAGGTTGTTCGGCAGGCGTCAGAGTGGTGCGCACAGCGCCACACGGCCCCGCGCCCGCCAGCATGGCGAGACGCCGCCGGCGTCCGGCGCCGAGCCGGGCCGCCCGCTGTTCCGCGACGAGGTCGGCGCCCCCGGCGGCATAGGCTCCCAGAGCACCGGCGGGCAGCCGACGGTCACGTGTTCGCGCTGCGGGCACCGCTCGGCCGCCACCAGCCGGTTCTGCTCCAACTGCGGCAACGCCCTGCGGCCCGGGCTCGACGGCTCCTCGGAGACGACGTCCACCATCTCCATCAGCGGGCTGGAGGCGTACGAGGCCGAGATCACCGGGCAGCACCCGTCGCCCGCGCTCTCCCCGGAGGCGCAGGCGGCGGTGGAGGCCCTGCCGCCCGGCTCGGCGCTGCTCATCGTGCGGCGCGGGCCGAACTCGGGCAGCCGCTTCCTGCTCGACGGCGACGTGACCACCGCCGGGCGCCACCCGCACAGCGACATCTTCCTGGACGACGTCACGGTCTCCCGCCGTCACGTGGAGTTCCGGCGTCAGCCCGACGGCGGCTTCACCGTGAGTGACGTGGGCAGCCTCAACGGCACCTACGTCAACCGGGAGCCCATCGACTCGGTGGTGCTCGCCAACGGCGACGAGGTCCAGATCGGGAAATACCGGCTGGTGTTCTTCGCCAGCAGGCAGGGATTCTGACCCCCCGCGGGCCGCGTGCGCGCCGCGCGGGGGGTGCTCGACTATCCAAATGCCCCGGGCACCGCCTAGGGTTGCTGTGTGAATCAGCTCGACGTCGTGGGCGTGCGGGTGGAAATGCCCAACAATCAGCCCATCGTGCTCCTCCGTGAAGTCGGCGGTGATCGCTACCTTCCGATCTGGATCGGACCGGGAGAGGCGACCGCCATCGCGTTCGCCCAGCAGGGCATGACCCCTGCCCGGCCGCTGACGCACGATCTCTTCAAGAACGTGCTGGAAGCGGTGGGGCAGGAGCTCAGCGCCGTGCGCATCACCGACCTGCGCGACGGGGTCTTCTATGCCGAGCTCGTGTTCGCCAGCGGGGTGGAGGTCAGCGCCCGTCCTTCCGACGCCATAGCGCTCGCGCTGCGCGTCGGCACGCCGATCTACGGCAGTGACGCCGTGCTCGACGACGCGGGGATCATCATCCCCGACGAGCAGGAGGACGAGGTGGAGAGGTTCCGCGAGTTCCTCGACCAGATTTCCCCGGAGGACTTCGGCACGAGCAGCCAGTAGCGGTGCGTGGCGATCGTTGACGCGCAGCGTGTGGATGCCTAGCGTCGATGGGGCATGTCTTGGGAGGAGCGCTGTGTGCGTGCTCATCGTGACAGCCGGTGAGCGACGGGGACACGGTCGGGGCATGCGGAACGGAGGCCGGCGTGACAGGTAACGGCGACAGCAGAGCGGTCGGCGGTATTCCCGCCCTCCCCGGCGCGCCTGCGGCCCCCGGCCTGCGGCAGACCGTCGGCCCCCAGGGGCGCGGCACACCCGGCCGGCTCGGATACCGCGGGCCCAGCGCCTGCGCCGCGGCCGGCATCACCTACCGTCAGCTCGACTACTGGGCGCGGACCGGCCTGGTGCAGCCCAGCATCCGCCCCGCCCACGGCTCGGGGTCCCAGCGCCTGTACAGCTTCCGCGACGTACTGGTCCTCAAGATCGTCAAGCGGCTGCTGGACGCCGGGGTCTCGCTGCAGAGCATCAGGACCGCGGTCGAGGCCCTGCGCGCGGCGGACCTCACGGAGCTGTCCGACATGACGCTGATGAGCGACGGCGCCACCGTCTACCGCTGCGACTCGCCCGAGGAGCTGGCCGAGCTGCTCCAGGGCGGGCGCGGTCTGTTCGGCATCGCGGTCGGCGCGGTGTGGGGCGATGTGGAGAGCGCCCTGTCGCGGCTCCAGGCCGAGCGGGTCGACACCGGGGAGCCGGTGGTCGTGGGCCACCCGGCCGACGAGCTGGCCCGGCGCCGGCGGGCCCCGGCCGACCGCATCGGCTGACCCGCCCGGCGCGGCCCGGGGCCCGCTGCCACTGCCCGCTGTCAGACCCCTGCGGCACCATCGGGGGTGTGAGAGGCCGGCCGACCATCCTGCACCTCGACATGGACGCCTTCTACGCCTCGGTGGAGCAGGCGGCCAAGCCGAGCCTGCGCGGGAAGCCGGTGATCGTCGGCGGCCTGGGCCCGCGCGGGGTGGTGGCCACCGCCTCGTACGAGGCCCGCCGCTTCGGGGTGCGTTCCGCGATGCCGACGGCCCAGGCCCGGCGGCTGTGCCCCAACGGCGCGTATCTCGTCCCGCGCTTCGGGGTCTACCGGGGGATCAGCGAGATCGTGATGGGCCTGCTGGCCGAGCTGTCCCCGCTGGTGGAGCCGCTCAGCCTGGACGAGGCGTTCGTCGATCTGGCGGCCGGCGGCACCGCCGCCACCGGCGGCGAGGCGCGCCGCGCGGGGGAGCGGCTGCGGGCCCGGATCCGGGAGGCGACGGGGCTCAGCGGCTCGGTGGGGCTGGCCGGCTCCAAGATGCTGGCCAAGATCGCCTCCGAGCGGGCGAAGCCGGACGGACTGCTGCTCATCGAGCCCGGCACCGAGCGGGAGCTGCTGGCGCCGCTGCCGGTGCGGACGCTGCCCGGCATCGGCCCGGCCACCGCCGAGGTGCTGCGCAGGGCCGGTATCACCACCGTCGGGGAGACGGTGCGGGCCGGGGAGGCGGAGCTGCTGCGGCTGCTGGGCAGGGCGCACGGCGCGTCGGTGCACGCCATGGCGAACGGGGTGGACGAGCGGCCGGTGGTGGCCGACCGGGACACGAAGTCGATCTCCGTGGAGGACACCTTCGACGTCGACGTCACCGACCGGGCGCGGATCCGGTCCGAGGTGGCGCGGCTCGCGGACCGCTGCGTCGCGCGGCTGCGCGCGGCCGGGCGCTCGGGGCGCACGATCGTGCTGAAGGTCCGGCGGTACGACTTCTCCACCCTCACCCGCTCCGAGACGCTGCGCGGCCCGACGGACGACCCGGTCGTGGTCCGGGAGGCGGCCGACCGGCTGCTGGAGGGGGTGGACACCACCGCGGGGGTCCGGCTGCTGGGCGTCGGGGTGAGTGCCCTGGCCTCGTTCACGCAGGAAGACCTGTTCGCCCAGGCGGTGGAGGGGAGCCGGGAGGCGGCGGCCGAGCCGGAGCCGGAGGCGGGCAGGCCGGCGGAGGCCGGGCCGGAGGCGCCCCGGCGCTGGCTGCCGGGGCTCGACGTGGCGCACGAGCGGTACGGGCCGGGCTGGGTGCAGGGCAGCGGACTGGGCCGGGTGACCGTGCGGTTCGAGCGGCCCGGGTCGGAGCCGGGCCGGGTGCGGACGTTCGCCGTGGACGATCCGGAGCTGGCGCTCGCCGAGCCGCTGCCGCTGGCCGCCGCCGGGGCCGTTCAGGCCGTTCGGGCGGGTCAGTCCGTCCGGTCGGTCCGGTCCGGACCGTCGCCCGGGGAGGCGAGCCGGCCGAAGTCCTCGTCGGCGCCCTCGTCCCCGGCGCTGGGCACGTCGAGCCCGTAGTGGTGGTAGAGCCGCAGCTCCTGCTCGGGGGAGAGGTGGCGCCCCACCCCGAAGTCGGGCGCGTCTCTGATCAGCGCCCGTTCGAACGGCACCCGCAGCGCGTCGTCCACCAGCTCGCTCGGCTCCAGCGGCACGAACGCGTCCCGGGTGAACAGCCCGGTGCGCACCGCCGCCCACTCCGGCACCCCGGTGGCGTCGTCGAGGTACACCTCGTCCACCGTGCCGATCTTGGTGCCGTTCCGGTCGAACGCCTTGCGGCCGATCAGGCTCCGGGGGTCGATGTCGGTCTGCACGGTTCCTCCAACCGATCGCCACTCGTCAGGAAAAAGTCCTCTATGACATACGTAAGAGCACAATCCGCCCGCTGGCCAGTCGAGTGGCTCCCCCGTACCGCGCGAAGGGGGCGCTGGTAGGCTCGAAGACGGTTGACGACCTCGTGCGGGAGAGTCCCGGTGTCACCCGGCACCGGGCGCCGAAGGAGCAAACCCTCCCCGGAATCTCTCAGGCCCCCGTACCGCGCGAGGGAAGCCACTCTGGAAAGCAGGACGGCCCGCGGACCCGCCGGATCCGCGTCCGGCCTCACCGACGGTGCAAGCCGTGCCGCGCGAGTGACACGGCGAAGCTCTCAGGTCGACATGACAGAGGGGGAGGCCCGTCAGGCACGGCCGCCTGGCACCCCCGCGGGTCGTCGCGACCAGGAGGAGCCTCCGCAATGAACGTCCACCGCATTCCGTTGTCCGCCCTGGAGCAGGGCACGCCCTTCGCCGCCCGGCACATCGGCCCGGACGCCGCCGACGTGGCGAAGATGCTCGCCCACGTCGGCTTCGGCTCCCTGGACGAGCTGACCGCCGCCGCGGTGCCCGAGGCCATCCGCTCCACCGACGCGCTGCTGCTGCCCGACGCCCGCGACGAGGCCGCCGTCCTCGCCGAGCTGCGGGCGCTGGCGGCCCGCAACACGGTGCTGGACTCCATGATCGGCCTGGGGTACTACGGCACCTTCACGCCGCCGGTGATCCTGCGCAACGTCATGGAGAACCCGGCCTGGTACACCGCCTACACGCCCTATCAGCCGGAGATCTCGCAGGGCCGACTGGAGGCGCTGCTCAATTTCCAGACCGTCGTCACCGACCTCACCGGCCTGCCCGTCGCCGGCGCCTCCCTCCTCGACGAGGGCACCGCCGCCGCCGAGGCGATGGCCCTGGCCCGCCGGGTCGGCAAGGGCCGGGGCGGCGTCTTCCTGGTCGACGCCGACTGCCTGCCGCAGACCATCGCCGTGGTACGGACCCGCGCCGAGCCGACCGGCGTCGAGGTCGTCGTCGCGGACCTGGCCGACGGCATCCCCGGGGAGGTCGCCGAGCGCGGCATCTTCGGTGTGCTGCTCCAGTACCCCGGGGCCTCCGGCGCCGTCCGCGACCCGCGCGCCCTCATCGCGCGCGCCCACCAGCTGGGCGCCGTCGTCACCGTCGCCGCCGACCTGCTCGCCCTCACCCTCCTCACCCCGCCCGGCGCCCTCGGCGCGGACATCGCGGTCGGCACCAGCCAGCGGTTCGGCGTCCCGATGGGCTTCGGGGGGCCGCACGCCGCCTTCATGGCCGTCCGCGAGGGCTATGCCAGGAGCCTGCCCGGCCGCCTGGTCGGCGTCTCGCGCGACGCCGACGGCCGCACCGCGTACCGGCTCGCCCTCCAGACCCGGGAGCAGCACATCCGGCGCGAGAAGGCCACCAGCAACATCTGCACGGCGCAGGTGCTGCTCGCCGTCATGGCCGGGATGTACGCCGTCTACCACGGGCCGGACGGCCTGGCCGCCATCGCCCGCCGCGTCCACCGCTACGCCGCGCTGCTGGCCGCCGGGCTGCGCGACGGCGGCGTCGAGGTCGTGCACGACGCGTTCTTCGACACCGTCACCGCGCGGGTGCCCGGACGTGCCGCGGCCGTGGTGGCGGCGGCCCGCGAGGCCGGGGTCAACCTCCGCCTCACCGACGCCGACCACGTCGGCATCGCCTGCGACGAGACCACGGGCCGGGCGCAGCTCGCCGCGGTGTGGGCCGCGTTCGGCGTCGCGGGCGACGCGTTCGGCGTCGACGCGCTGGACGCCCGCACCCCCGACGCGCTGCCGGAGGCGCTGCTGCGCGCCGACGAGTACCTGACGCACCCGGTCTTCCACCGGCACCGTTCGGAGACCGCGATGCTGCGCTACCTGCGCCGGCTCGCGGACCGCGACTACGCGCTGGACCGCGGCATGATCCCGCTGGGCTCCTGCACCATGAAGCTCAACGCCACGGCCGAGATGGAGCCGGTCACCTGGCCCGAGTTCGCCGCGATCCACCCCTTCGCCCCGGCCGGCCAGGCCGAGGGCTATCTCGCGCTCGTCCGGGAGCTGGAGCAGCGGCTCGCCGAGATCACCGGCTACGACGCGGTGTCGCTCCAGCCCAACGCCGGCTCCCAGGGCGAGCTGGCCGGGCTGCTCGCCGTGCGCGCCTACCACCGGGCGGCCGGCCAGCCGCAGCGCACCGTCTGCCTGATCCCGTCCTCCGCCCACGGCACCAACGCCGCCAGCGCGGTGATGGCCGGCATGAAGGTCGTCGTCGTCGCCACCGGCGAGAACGGCGACGTCGACGCCGAGGACCTGCGTGCGAAGATCGCCCGGCACGCGGACGAACTGGCCGTGCTGATGGTCACCTACCCCTCGACGCACGGCGTCTTCGAGGCGGACATCACCGGCATCTGCGCCGCCGTGCACGACGCGGGCGGCCAGGTGTACGTGGACGGCGCCAACCTGAACGCGCTGGTGGGCCTGGCCAGGCCGGGCCGGTTCGGAGCCGACGTCTCGCACCTGAACCTGCACAAGACGTTCTGCATCCCGCACGGCGGCGGCGGACCCGGGGTCGGCCCGGTCGCCGTCCGCGCCCACCTGGCGCCGTACCTGCCGGGGCACCCGCTCCGGCCCGAGGCGGGTCCGGCGGGCGGCGGCGGGGGCCCGGTGTCCGCCGCGCCGTGGGGATCGGCCGGGATCCTGCCGATCTCCTGGGCCTATGTGCGGCTGATGGGCGCCGCCGGGCTGCGCCGCGCCACCCAGGTCGCGGTGCTCAGCGCCAACTACGTCGCCAAGCGCCTGGAGCCGCACTACCCGGTGCTGTACACCGGACCGGGCGGGCTGGTGGCGCACGAGTGCGTCATCGACGTCCGCCCGCTGACCAGGGCCACCGGCGTCACCATCGACGACGTGGCCAAGCGGCTCATCGACTACGGGTTCCACGCCCCGACCATGTCGTTCCCGGTGGCCGGCACGCTGATGATCGAGCCCACCGAGAGCGAGGACCTCGCCGAACTCGACCGGTTCTGCGAGGCGATGATCGCCATCCGCGCCGAGATCGCGCGGGTCGGCGCGGGGGAGTGGCCGCGCGACGACAACCCGCTGGTCAACGCCCCGCACACGGCGGCCCAGGTGAGCGGCGCGTGGGCCCACCCGTACAGCCGCCGCGAGGCGGTCTTCCCCGGCGGCACGGCGGAGGACGGCAAGTACTGGCCGCCGGTGCGCCGCATCGACGGCGCCTTCGGCGACCGGAACCTGGTCTGCTCCTGCCCGCCCGTGGCGGAGTACGCGGGCTGACGCGCGCCGGCGTCGCGGGACCGGGGCGCGCGCCGCGCCCCGGCCCCGGACGCCGTGCCGTTCGGGTCAGCTCACCAGATCGACGGCCTCCTGCGAGGCCGCCGGGGCCAGCCGGCCGGCCAGCAGCGGCAGCAGGACATCGGTCCTGACCGCCCGTTCGGCCGCGATGCCGGGCGGCGCGGGCGCCAGGGGCATCAGCAGGTCCTGCGGTTCGGGGCTGCCCCCGGTCGGGTCCGCGCCGGTGTCCGTGTGCAGCCACAGGGTCAGCATGTACAGCTCGGGCACGGAGAGCAGCCGCGGCTGGTAGGCCACGGGCAGAGAGCCCGCCAGGTGCAGGGCCCGCTCGGTCGACGGGATGTAAGGGCCCTCGCAGAAGTGCGAGAACGCCCAGCCGTCCGCCGTGAGCATGGTCTCGGCCGCGCCGACGGGTCGGCCGTCCCGTGCCAGTAAAAAGCGCCAGCCCGTCAGGCGGGCGCGCGGGGAGTCGGTCGCCCCGGTCACCGGCGCGAGCCGGTGCACGGGGAGAGGAAGGACGAGGTGCAGGTCTCCTCGCTCGATCTGCAGCGGAGCGGGTGCCCGCAGCGTCGTCGAGTTGAGGGCCGTGCGGACGCTGCGCTCGGCGGCAGCGGGAGCCGAGGGTATGTGCAGGGGCATGATGGGTCGCCTCTCGCTTCGGAGTAGGTCGCCTCTGGTAGGGGAGACACGCCGTGGCGGAGCTTATCGGAGAGTTGTTCTCTCCATGTTTCACCTAGCTGACCGGGAACGTTTCGGCAAGAGGGTATTCACGCCTCGGGGAGGCGTTCACCTCGCGAATTATCCCGGCGGAATATGCCACTTCCGGCGCGCGGGGGTGTTACCCGGCGCGCGGCCTGGGAAGGATCGTGGACGGCCCGCACGCGCCACCGCCCGACCGGGAGGAGCCCTCATGGGGGAGAAGGTCGTCGCCGACCGGTTCGACCTGGCCGCCAGGCAGCGGTTCCGCGCCCGGGTGAACGACTGCCTCGACGGGCTGCGGACGATGCTCCGCGAGGGCCGCTTCGAGGGGCCGCGCGACCGGCTCGGCGTCGAGGTGGAGCTGTGTCTCGCGGATTCCGGCGGCGCGCCCCGCATGGTGAACGACGACGTTCTCGCACGCATGGCCACGCGGGATTTCCAGACCGAGCTCGGTCAATTCACGATCGAACTCAATATGGCGCCGCGCCGGCTTTCCGGTCGCGTTTTCGACGATCTGGCCGAGGAGTTGCGCATCGCCATCGGCTATGCCGACCGAATGGCCGGTGAATTCGGCGCGCGGATCGTGATGACGGGGGTGCTGCCGACCATCACCGCCGAGGAGATGGTGCCCGGCACCCTGTCCCCGGGCGACCGGTACAGCCTCCTCAACGACCAGATCATGGCCGCGCGGGGGGAGAGCATCCGGCTGGACATCACCGGCGCGGAGACCCTCAGCAGGTCGTTCGACTCGATAGCGGCCGAGGCCGCCGCCACCTCCGTCCAGTTCCATCTCCAGGTCACGCCCGAGCGGTTCGGGGCGGTGTGGAACGCGGCCCAGGCCGCCGCGGCGGCGCAGACGGCCGTCGGCGCCAACGCGCCGTTCGTCTTCGGCCACGAGCTGTGGCAAGAGTCGCGCATCCCGTTCTTCCTCCAGGCGACCGACTGCCGCCCGCCCGAGCTGGCCGCGCAGGGCGTCCGCCCGCGGGCCTGGTTCGGGGAGCGCTGGATCGGCTCCGTCACCGACCTGTTCGAGGAGAACGTCCGGTACTTCCCGGCGCTGCTGCCGCTGGTCGCCGAGGAGGATCCCGGGGAGGTGCTCGCGTCCGGCGGCGTCCCGAGCCTGTCGGAGCTGACGCTGCACAACGGCACGGTCTACCGCTGGAATCGCCCGGTCTACGGCGTGGCCGACGGCGTGCCGCACCTGCGCGTGGAGAACCGGGTGCTGTCCACCGGCCCCACCGTCACCGACACCGTCGCCAACGCGGCCTTCTTCTACGGCCTGGTGCGGGGGCTGGCCGACGAGCCGGAACCGGTGTGGACGCGGCTGCCGTTCGCCACCGCCGAGCGGAACTTCACCGCCGCCTGTCGGCACGGCATCGAGGCGTCCTTCGGCTGGCCCGGCGAGGACGGCGAGGTGCCCGCCGCCCGCCTGATCCGCGAGCGGCTGCTGCCGGTGGCCGCCGCGGGCCTGGACGCGTTCGGCGTGGCCGCCGCGGACCGCGACCACTACCTGTCCGTGATCGAGGGACGGTGCCGGCGCCGGATCACCGGCGCGGGCTGGCAGACTCGGGTCTACCACCGAGCGGTGGCGAACGGAGCGGACCGGGCGACCGCCCTGCGGGAGCTCGTCCGGCGGTACTGCGACCTGGCGCGGACGGACGCTCCCGTGCACACCTGGCCGGCCGCGTAGGCACCCGCCCGCGGGCCCGGGCCGGGGCGGCGGCACGGGCGGGCACGGCCGGGGCGCCGGGGACGGGAGGCGGAGTGCGGCTCAGGCCGGAGCGGACGACGGACCCAGCGGACGGCGGGGAGCCGGCGCCCCCGCGCCGCGTGCTGCGCCGGGAGCTGCTGCTGGTGCTCGCGCTGTCGCTGGGCGCCAGCGCGGTCGGGGCGCTGATCAGCTTCACCGGCGTCGTCACCCGGCCCGGCGGGCTGAGCGACCAGGCCGCCACCCTCAACGGCTCCCGCGCCCCGGGCCGCCCCTGGCTCGACCTGGCCTGGCAGCTCTTCGGCATCACCACCGAGCTGGTGCCGGTGCTGCTCGTCGCCCACCTGCTGCTGCGCGAGGGCGGCGCCGGCGCGGCGTCCGCCGGCCCCGGGCTGCGGGCCATCGGGTTCGACGCGCGCCGGCCGCGCTCCGACCTGGCCCGGGGCGCGGTGGTGGCGGCCGGTATCGGCGGCGCCGGACTGCTGTTCTACCTCGGGGCGCACGCCTTCGGGGCCAGCCTCACGGTGGTGCCCGAGTCGCTGCCCGAGGTGTGGTGGAAGTTCCCGGTGCTGATCGCCTCCGCCGTGCAGAACGCCGTCCTGGAGGAGGTCATCGTCGTCGGCTATCTGCTGCGGCGGCTGGCCCAGCTGGGGTGGAGCCCGGGCCGGGCCCTGGCCGCGAGCGCGCTGCTGCGCGGCTCCTACCACCTGTACCAGGGCGTCGGCGGCTTCCTCGGAAACGTGGCGATGGGCGTGGTCTTCGTCTGGCTGTACCGGCGGTGGGGGCGGGTGATGCCGCTGGTCGTCGCGCACGCGCTGATCGACATCGTGGCGTTCACCGGCTACGCGGTGCTCGCCGGGCGGGTCGACTGGCTCCCCACCGCCTGACGCCGCCGCGCGCCGGGCGTCAGCGCGGGCCCTGGCCGGCCGCCAGCGGAAGCGTCTCGATGCGCCCGGCGCCGCACACCTCGCCGAGGTCCCACTCGGCGGTGACGCCCGTGTACTCCTCCGGCGGAATCACCTCCAGCGCCGCCGGGGCCGGGCCGCAGTCGCCGTCGGCCGGGTCCTCGGCACTCGGCACGACGCTCCAGTGGAGCTGCGCCCAGGCGGTGCCGCCGGGCAGGATCGTCAGCCGGTCCGGGTTCACCGTCCGGTCGCGGACGGTGGTGGTGGGGATCGCCTCGCCGTCGCCGGTGGTGAGCTGGAGACCGGGCCAGCCCTGGGTGCGGCAGGCGACGTCGGAGGAGTTGGTGAGGACGAGCGCCGCGTAGCGGTTGCCCGCGGCCGGCTCCAGCGCCCGCAGCGAGGCGGTGAGTGCCTCGGGGGCGCACCACGGCGGGCCGATGCCGTCGTCGTCGGCCAGGCCGGAGTGGCCCGACGGGTCGGCGCCGGTCGTGCCGGTGTCCGCGCCGGTGTCCGTGCCGCCGGTCGTCTCCGTCGCGGAGGGTGCCGGGGCGTCGTCGGCCGCGGCGGACCGGTCGGACGGGTCGTCGTCGGCCGCCGGGTCGCCGGAGTCGGCGCAGCCCGCGACGGCGAGCGCGAGGAGCGCGGCACAGGCGGCGGCACGCAGGGGAGGGGATGCCATCTCGGTCCTCCGGTGGGGGAGTTCGGTCGGGACGGAGGAATGTCGTCGGGTTTGACGTACCCGCCCCCCGACGGGTTCCCGTCCCGCCGCGCCCGCACGCCTGCCGGACCGTCAGGCCCGCGTGAAAGCCCCGGCGTCCGGGTCCCCCGGTGCCCGGAGACGTTGCCCTGATGTCTCATCAGCGCGTGAGCAACGCGGCGGCGGACTTGGTCGGCGGGGCCAAACCTTGTGCGGCGGGGAGGCGTCCGGGGGCCGTCCCGGCCTAGCGTGCCCGGGACGTCGTCCGGACCATGACTGTGGGGGGTCATCCGACATGGAACCGACCGAGCCGTCGGCACGGACGGGAGACGCGCGGGCCGGGGCGCCCCGGTTCAGCGCGCTGCCGCCGGCCGCCCGGGCGGTGATCGCCGTCGCGGCGGCGGCCGTCGCCCTCGTGACCGTCGCGCACATGGCCGCGCTCCTGTTCTTCGTCGCCCCGGAGGGCAACACGGCCATGGAGCAGCAGGGGGATCTGATCCGCGACTGGGTGGAGCCGGAATTCGCCCAGAACTGGAAGCTGTTCGCGCCGGAGCCGACCACGACCAACGTCCACGTCCAGGTGCGCGCCGAGATCCGGGGGGTGAGCGGCCCCGAGGTCACGGAGTGGATCGACCTGACCGCCAGGACGCAGGACGACATGCGGTACCACCCGCTGCCCAGCAAGACCATGAACACCCAGCTCCGCCGGGCCTGCGCCCAGTACCTGAAGTCGCACGAGGCCGATGGCACCGCGACCTCCGGTTACGGCACCCTCACCGAGATCCACCTGTACCGCCTCGCGCTCCAGCGGATCGACGGGGACGTCGATCCGGACACCGTCGAGAGCCTCCAGGTCCGTCTGGAGCGGACCCGGCCCCCGGCCATGCCGTGGACGGACGACAGCGTCAGCCGGACGCCCGAGTACACCGAGATGGACTGGCGGCCCGTCGGCTCGCTGGACCTCTCCGACGACGACGGGACCGAGGAGGCGTCCTCATGACCGCACCCGGCGACACCGCGGCCTCCCCCACCGGGACCCGCCCCGAGCCGCCCGCGGCGGCCGGCGGCCGGCCCGGCACGGAGCCGCCCGGCCCGCTCACCCGCCGGCTGGACGAGCTGACCGCCCGCGCCCTCGGCCCGTACCAGACCGCCATGGTCCGGATCGGGTTCTCCTTCACCTGGCTCGTCGTGCTCCTCCGCGAACTGCCGTACCGGCACGAGCTGTACGGCCCGGACAGCGCCTGGGGCATGGACCTGGCCGAGCGGACCATGGCCAGGCCCAACGGCAGCGTCCTGATGTGGTCCGGCTCCGACGCGTGGTTCGAGTGCGTCTACTTCCTCGGGATCCTCGCCGCCGCGGCCATGTTGCTGGGCTGGCGCACCCGGACCGCGTCGGTGATCGTGATGCTGCACGTGGTGTCCCTCGTGGCGCGCAATCCCTCCGCCGGCGACAGCGGCGACGGCGTCCTGCGGCTGCTCGCGATCTACCTGGTGTTCACCCGCTGCGCCCAGGTCTGGTCGCTGGACGCGCGCCGCCTCGCCGCGCGGCCGGAGGGCCCGGCCCGGACGCGCGGCCCGCGCGCCTGGGACCTGCCCGGGGTCGTGCTGTGGCTGGCGGCCGGCTCCGGCCTCGCCGTGGCGGCGGCGGGCGGGTACCTGGACAGCCCCCGGTGGGCCGTCCCGCTCTGGGGCCTGTGGGCCGTCCAGGCGCTGTGGTGGGCGGCGGTCCGGTGGGCCGGGCCCACGCTGCGCGCGGTGCCCGACGCCATCGGCAACCTGGTCCACAACGCCGCGCTGCTGATCATCATGTTCCAGGTCTGCCTGATCTATGCCGCGGCCGGGTGGTACAAGATCCAGGGCTCCCTCTGGCAGGAGGGCACGGCGGTCTACTACACGCTGAACGTCGACGACTGGATGCTGTGGCCGGAGATCGCCCGGGAGATCACCGACACCTGGCAGCTCGTGCTGCTGCTGACGTGGGGAACTGTGTTCGTGCAGGTGGCCTTCCCGTTCACGCTGCTCAGCCGCCGGCTGAAGAACGTGATGCTGGTCGTCCTGCTCGGCGAGCACATCGGCATCGGGCTGCTGATGGGGCTGCCCTACTTCTCGATGGCGATGATCGCCATGGATTTCGTCTTCCTCCCCACGGCGTTCCTGCTGTACCTCGACCGCCGGGGCCGGCGGCTCCCGCACCGGCTGCCCCGCCTCCTGCCGCGCCGTCAGCCCCGGGCGAAGGCGGTCAGATAGCCGGGGGCCGGGGCGCGTTCGCCGTCGGCGGGGACGGGCGCGCCGTAGGCGGTGGCCACGGGCAGGACGCCGCTCCAGTGGGGCAGCGCCATGTCCTCGGGGTCGTCGTTGGGGCCCCCGGCGCGGACCTTGGCGGAGACCTCCGCGAGGTCGAGCACGAGGACGGCGGTGGCGGCCAGCTCGCGGGCGTTGGCGGGGCGGCAGTCGGCGGCCCGGCCGGGCACGACGGCGTCCACCAGCGCGTCCAGGGCGCGGTCCTTCTCCGCCGCGCCGGTCACCTGGCGGGCCGTGCCGTGCACGACCACGGACCGGTAGTTGACCGAGTGGTGGAACGCGGAGCGGGCCAGCACCAGCCCGTCGACATGGGTGACGGCCAGGGACACCGGCAGGCCGGGCCCGGAGCCGGGCCCGGCGGCGCGCAGCGGCCGGGAGCCGGTCGAGCCGTGCACGTAGAGCCGTTCCCCGTCGCGCGCGTAGAGCGTCGGCAGGACGGCGGGGGCGCCGTCGCGGACGAAGGCGAGGTGGCACAGGTAGCCGGCGTCGAGGATCGCGTGCACCAGCTTCCGGTCGTAGGAGACCCGTTCGCGGGACCTGGTGGGGGTGGTGCGCGGGGTGGGCGGGTAGGCGGGGGCGCCGGTCGGCGGCATGGAGAGTCTCCTCGTGCTCGTCGGACGTCGGGTCGCGCGTGCCGGACTTGCGCCGCGCTTTGAACTAGTGCAAACTGCTCTTTGTGCTAGGAGAATACCGGATCGAGGGGCGGCGCGCCTCCGATATCGCCGCCAGCGTCGAACGGGGTGTCGGCGCGGGCGCGTTGCGCCCCGGCGAGCACCTGCCGCCGCTGCGCGAGCTGGCGGCCCGGCTCGGCGTCAACCCCAACACCGTCGCCGCCGCCTACCGCACCCTGCGCGAGCGCGGCGTGATCGAGACGGCGGGCCGGCGCGGCAGCCGCGTCCGCGCCCGGCCCGCCAGCACCGCCCGCGAGGCGATCGGCGTCGAAGCCCCGCCCGGCGTCCGCGACGTCGCCCAGGGCAACCCCGACCCCGCCCTGCTGCCGCCGCTGGGCCCGGCGCTCGCCGCTGCCGCCGCCCGCGCGCCCGTGCTCTACGGCGCCCCGCCGCTGAGCGAGGAGCTGGCCCGCGCCGCGCGGGCCGCGTTCGAGCGGGACGGCGTGCCCGGCGACCGGATCGCCGTCACCTCCGGCGCGCTCGACGCCGTCGAACGCGTCCTCGCCGCCCATCTGCGCCCCGGCGACGCCGTCGCCGTGGAGGATCCCGGGTGGGCGAGCTTCCTCGACCTCGTCCCGGCGCTGGGCCTGCGCACCGTGCCGGTCCCCGTGGACGACGACGGGCCGCTGCCGGGACCGGCCGAGCGCGCGCTGCGCCAGGGCGCCCGCGCCCTGGTGGTCACCTCCCGCGCGCAGAACCCCACCGGTGCCGCCGTCCCGGCCGCCCGGGCCGCGGAGCTGCGCGCGGTGCTGGCCGCCCACCCCGGGACGCTGCTCATCGAGGACGACCACGGCGACGGCATCGTCGACCTGCCGCCGCATCCGCTCGCCGGCGTCACGCGGCACTGGGCGCTGGTGCGGTCCACCGCCAAGGCGTACGGGCCCGACCTGCGGCTCGCCGTGCTCGCCGGGGACGCCGTCACCGTCGACCGGGTCCAGGGGCGGCTGCGGCTCGGCCCCGGCTGGGTCAGCCACCTGATCCAGGACACCGTCGCCCGGCTGTGGCACACCGGCGCGGTGGACCCCGCGCGCGTCGCGCGGTCGTACGGCGCGCGCCGGTCGGCGCTCGTCGACGCGCTCGCGGCGCGCGGCGTCGCCGCCCACGGGCGCAGCGGCATGAACGTCTGGGTGCCCGTGCCCGACGAGACCGGCGCCGTCGCCCGCCTGCTCCACTCCGGCTGGGCCGTCGCCCCCGGCGCCCGGTTCCGGCTGGCCGCGCCGCCCGGCGTCCGGCTGACCGTCTCCGCCCTCGGCGCGCCGGACATCGAGCCGCTGGCCGACGCGGTGGCCGACGCCGTGCGCCCGCCCGCCGCCCGCCGCTACGACTGACGACCGTTCAGCAGCGGTACACCGTCGGGCCGTGCCCGCGTAGCATCGCTGACGTGCTGAACATCGACCGGCTCCGCGTCCTGCACGCCATCAGCAACCACGGCTCCGTCAGCGCCGCCGCCGACGCCCTGCACGTCACCACCTCGGCGGTGTCCCAGCAGATCGCCAAGCTGGAGCGCGAGACCGGCCAGCGGCTGCTGGCGAAGAACGGCCGCGGCGTGCGGCTCACCGACGCCGGGCGGCTGCTGTCCGAGCACGCCGAACGCATCCTCTCCCAGGTCGAACTGGCCCACGCCGACCTGGAGGCCCAGCGCGGCCAGGCGGTCGGCGAGCTGCTCATCGGCGCGTTCGCCACCGCCGCCCGCGGCCTGTTCCCGCCCACCCTGGCCGCCCTCGCCGACGCCCAGCCCCGGCTTCGCACCCGGCTGCGCGAGATGGAGCCGGAGGACGCGCTGCGCGACCTCCAGCGCGGCGACATCGACCTCGCCGTCGTCCTCGACTGGTACAACCGGCCGCTGGCGCTCCCCGGCGGCCTGGCACGGCAGACCCTCCTGGACGACGTGGCCGACGTCGCGATGCCCGCCGGCCACCGGCTGGCGGGCCGGGAGCGGGTCGACCTGGAGGACTTCGCCGGGGACGCCTGGATCTCCTGGCCGCCCGGCGCGATCTGCCACGAGTGGCTGATGTTCACCCTGCGCGGCCGGGGCGTCGAACCCCGGCTGGTCCACACCGCCGCCGAGCACCACACCCAGCTGGCGCTGATCGCCGCCGGGCTCGGCGTCGCCGTCGCCCCCCGCCTCGGCCGCGACCCGGTGCCGGCCGGTGTCGCCGTCGTCCCGGTCCGGGACACCATCACCCGCCGCGTCTACGCCGTCTGGCGCGCCGGCGCCGACCGCAGGCCCTCGATCCGGGCCGCGGTCACCGCGCTGCGCGCCGCGGCGGAGCGGACGAAGGACCGGGCGGGGACCCGGGCCGGGGCCGCCTGACGGGGGCCGTCCGGGCGGCGGCGCCCCCGATCTAACCTGGGGGGATGCTGCGCGAAACGTTCGCGACCCGGTATGTCACCCCCCTGCGGGAGGGCGGCTCGCTGCCGGGCATCGTGGAGGCCGACGACCTCGGCACGTACGTCATGAAGTTCACCGGCGCCGGCCAGGGCCGCAAGAGCCTGGTCGCCGAGGTGATCTGCGGCGAGCTGGCCCGCCGCCTGGGGCTGCGCGTGCCCGAGCTGGTCCTGATGCGGCTCGACCCGGTGATCGGGCGGAGCGAGCCCGACCAGGAGGTGCAGGAGCTGCTGAAGGCGAGCGGTGGCCTCAACCTCGGCATGGACTTCCTGCCCGGCTCGCTCGGCTTCGACCCGCTCGCCTACGCGGTGAGCGCCACCGAGGCGGGCCGCGTCGTGTGGTTCGACGCCCTCGTCAACAACGTCGACCGCTCCTGGCGCAACCCCAACCTGCTGGTCTGGCACGGCGATCTGTGGCTCATCGACCACGGCGCCGCCCTGATCTGGCACCACAACTGGCCGACCGCCGCCGCCTCCGCCGTCCGCCCCTACGACGCCTCCGACCACGCCCTGGCGCCCTTCGGCCCCGACCTCGCCGCTGCCGCCGCCGACCTCGCGCCCCTGGTCACCGGCGAACTGCTGGGCTCCGTCCTGGCCGACGTCCCCGACGCCTGGCTCGACGGCGAGCCGGGCTTCGACACCGCCGACGCCGTGCGCGACGCCTACGTCACGGCGCTGTCGGCCCGCGCCCGCGCCGTCTCCGGCAACATCACCCTCGGCGCCCCGAGCCAGGACCGGCCCTCGCGGGCGCCCGGCTGGCTGACCGGCCGGCCTCCGCACCGGACGAGCGGAGCCGCCCGGTGAGCGCGGTGCACACGGCCGTCGGCCGGGAGGTGTTCGAGTACGCGGTGCTGCGCGTCGTCCCGCGTGTGGAGCGCGGCGAGTCCATCAACGCGGGCGTCGTCCTGTACTGCCGGGCCCGGTCCTTCCTCGCCGCCCGCACCCATCTGGACGTGGCGCGGCTGCGCGCGCTCGATCCCGCGGCGGACGTCACCGGCGTGCGCGCCGCGCTGCACGCCGCCGAGTGCCTCTGCCGCGGGGGCGCGGCGGCGGGCCTCGCCGCCGGGGACGACGCGGGGCGTCGTTTCCGCTGGCTGATCGCCCCGCGCAGTACCGTCGTGCAGCCGGGCCCGGTGCACACGGGTCTGACCGCGGACCCCGCCGCCGAGCTCGACCGCTTGCTCGAGGTGCTCGTCCGTTGACAGATGGTGCCCCGGTTCCTAGCGTCTTCCCGGCAGTAGTTACTCTGCGGTAGCCCAGCAGTCCACGGCGAGGAGAAGCAGGCATGACCACCCCAGAACAGCGCGTCGCCATCGTGACGGGCGCGGCCCGAGGCATCGGAGCGGCCACCGCCCTCCGGCTCGCCGCGGACGGCCGCGCGGTCGCCGTCGTCGACCTGGACGAGTCGGCCGGCAAGGAGACCGCCGAGAAGATCACCGCCGCGGGCGGCCGGGCCCTGGCCGTCGGCTGCGACGTCTCCGACGCCGACGCCGTCGCCTCCGCCGTGGCCCGGGTGGCGGCCGAGCTGGGCCCGCCGCAGATCCTGGTCAACAACGCCGGCGTGCTCCGCGACAACCTGCTGTTCAAGATGAGCGAGGCCGACTGGGACACCGTCATGAACGTGCACCTGCGGGGCGCGTTCCTGATGACCCGGGCCTGCCAGAAGCACATGGTCGACGCCGGCTTCGGCCGCATCGTCAACCTCTCCTCCAGCTCCGCCCTCGGCAACCGCGGCCAGGCCAACTACGCCGCCGCCAAGGCCGGTCTGCAGGGCTTCACCAAGACCCTCGCCATCGAGCTCGGCAAGTTCGGCATCACCGCCAACGCCGTGGCGCCCGGCTTCATCGCCACCGACATGACCGCCGCCACCGCCGCCCGCGTCGGCATGGACTTCGACGACTTCAAGAAGGCCGCCGCCGACTCCATCCCGGTGCGCCGCGTCGGCGTGCCCGCCGACGTCGCGGGCGCCATCGCCTACTTCACCGGCGACGCGGCCGGTTTCGTCTCCGGCCAGGTCCTGTACGTGGCCGGCGGACCTCTCGACTGAGCGGGGGCAGGGAACGGTGAGTGAGTCCGGCGCCCCCCGCGCGGATTCCCCGGTCGCCGTCGTCACCGGCGGCAGCCGGGGCATCGGCTACGGCATCGCCGCCGCGCTCGTCGCGCGCGGCGACCGGGTCTGTGTCACCGGCCGGAACGCCGGCTCCCTCGCGGAGGCCGTCGCGTCCCTCGGCCCCGGCCGGGCGATGGGCGTCGCGGGCAAGGCCCACGACGAGGCGCACCAGGCCGAGGTGATCGAGAAGGTCATGGCGGCCTGGGGCCGGGTCGACCACCTGGTCAACAACGCCGGTACCAACCCGGTGCTCGGCCCGCTGATCGACCTCGACCCCGGCGCGGCCCGCAAGGTGTTCGACACCAACGTGCTGTCGGCGCTGGGCTTCGCGCGGCAGGCATGGCACGCGTGGCAGCGGGACAACGGCGGCACGGTCGTCAACATGGCCTCGGTCGCCGGACTCACGGCCTCGCCGTTCATCGGCGCCTACGGCATCAGCAAGGCCGCCATGATCAACCTCACCCAGCAGCTGGCCCACGAACTGGCGCCCGGCGTGCGGGTCAACGCCATCGCCCCCGCCGTCGTCAAGACGCAGTTCGCCGCCCCCCTGTACGAGGGACGCGAGGAGGAGGCCGCCGCCGACTACCCGCTGGCCCGCCTCGGCGTCCCGCGGGACATCGCGGGCGCCGCCGCGTTCCTCACCTCCGACGCCTCGGCGTGGATCACCGGCCAGACCCTGGTGGTCGACGGCGGCCTCTTCCTCAACGCGGGCGTCGGCTAGCCCGGCCGATGTCAGTGGCGGCCGGTACGTTGCGGGTACGCGCGGAGGGACAACCCTACGCACCGTCCCGGAGGTTGACGACGTGACCGGCATGCTGCCCGACTCCTGGCAAGAGGTTCTCGGCGAGGAGCTGGACAAGCCGTATTTCAAGGAGCTCACCGAGTTCGTCGAGGAGGAGCGGGCCAGGGGGCCGGTGTACCCGCCGCGCGAGGAGGTCTTCGCCGCCCTGGCCGCCACGCCGTTCGACCGCGTCAAGGTGCTGATCCTGGGCCAGGACCCGTACCACGGGGAGGGCCAGGGCCACGGCCTGTGCTTCTCCGTGCGGCCCGGCGTGCGCGTCCCGCCCTCCCTGCGGAACATCTACAAGGAGATGCACGCCGAGCTGGGCCACCCCGTCCCGGACAACGGCTACCTGATGCCCTGGGCCGAGCAGGGCGTCCTGCTGCTGAACGCGGTGCTCACCGTCCGGGCGGGGGAGCCGAACTCGCACAAGGGGAAGGGCTGGGAGAAGTTCACGGACGCGGTCATCCGCGCCGTCGCCGCCCGCCCCGACCCGGCCGTATTCGTCCTGTGGGGGAGCTACGCCCGCAAGAAGCGCCCCCTGATCGACACCACCCGGCACGCCGTGGTGGAGGGCGCGCACCCGTCGCCGCTGTCGGTGAAGAAATTCCTCGGGTCCCGGCCGTTCACGCGGATCAACGAGGCCGTCGCCGCCCAGGGCCACGGGCCCATCGACTGGCGCATCCCCGATCTGGGCAGGTGACCCGGCCGCGTATGCTGCGGAGCCACGCGAACTGGCTCACGGGGAGGAGCAGTTGTGAAGGTCGGCGTGATCGGGCTCGGGGATGTCGCGCACAAGGCGTACCTGCCCGTGCTCACCGCCCAGCCGGGCGTGATCCCCCATCTGCACACCCGCAGCCGTGCCACCCTGGACCGCGCCGGGGACGCGTACCGGGTCCCAGGCGAGCACCGCCACGCCGACCTCGACGCGCTGATCGCCGCCGGTCCCGACGCGGCGTTCGTGCACGCCCCGTCCGGCGTCCACGCCGGGATCGTCACCCGGCTCCTGACGGCCGGTGTCCCGACGTACGTCGACAAGCCGCTCGCGTACAGCCTCGGGGAGGCCCGGCGGGTGGTGGAGCTGGCCGAGACCCGCGGCGTGAGCCTGGCCGTGGGGTTCAACCGCCGCCACGCGCCCGCCTACGTCCACCTGCTGGAGCACCCCCGCGACCTCATCCTCATGCAGAAGCACCGCCGGGGCCTGCCCGAGGATCCCCGGCGGATGGTCTTCGACGACTTCGTGCACGTCGCGGACACGCTGCGCTTCCTCGTCCCGTCCCACGTGGACCGGATCAGCGTCCGCACCCGGGTCCGCCGGGGGCTGCTGCACCACGTGGTGCTGGAGATGTCGGGCGACGGTTTCACCGCCATCGGCGCGATGAACCGGGTGTCGGGCTCGGCCGAGGAGATCGTGGAGATCTCCGGCCAGGACCGCAAGCGGGAGGTCCGCAACCTCGCGGAGATCATCGACCACAAGGGCCAGCCGAGCGTCCGCCGCCGCGGCGACTGGGTCCCGGTCGCCCGCCAGCGCGGCATCGAGCAGGCGGCGGTCGCCTTCCTGGACGCGGTCCGGGCCGGCCGGCGGCTGAGCGCGCAGGACGCGCTGCGGACGCACGAGCTGTGCGAGCGGATCGTGCTGGCGGCGCTGGAGGAGCACTGACGCCGGAGCCGCGCAGCCGCCGGACTCCCGCGCGTCACGCCTCGCTGGTGCTGATCGGCCCCTCGTCGATCTCCTCACCGGCGTCCGGCTCGACCGCCCCGGCGAGCACCAGGGCCAGCAGGACCACGCCGACCACGATCCGGTACCAGACGAACGGCATGAAGCTGCGGGTCGAGATGAACTTCATGAACCACGCGATGATCGCGTAGCCGACGAAGAACGCGACCACCGTCGCGAGGATCGTCGGGCCCCACGACACGTGCGTGCCCTCGCCGCCGATCTCCGTCAGCTCGTACAGGCCCGAGGCCAGCACCGCCGGGATGGCGAGCAGGAACGAGTACCGCGCCGCCGCCTCCCTGCGGTAGCCGAGGAACAGGCCGCCGGTGATCGTCGCGCCCGACCGGGAGACGCCGGGGACCAGGGCCATCGCCTGGCACAGCCCGTACAGCAGGCCGTCCCGGACGCTGAGCTGCTCCAGCGTCTTGCGCTCCTTGACGGCCCGGTGCCGCCCGCCGGTCGCGTCCCGGGCCGCCAGGCGGTCGGCGACGCCGAGGATGATGCCGAGCACGATGAGGTTCACGGCGATCAGCCGCAGGTCGCGGAACGGCCCCTCGATCGAGTCCTTCAGCGTCACGCCGAGCACGCCGATCGGGATGGAGCCGACGATCACCAGCCAGCCCATCCGCGCGTCCGGCTCGGACCGGACCCGCGCGTCGGTCAGCGACCTGAACCAGGCCGAGACGATCCGCGCGATGTCCTTGCGGAAGTAGATGATGACGGCGGCCTCGGTGCCGATCTGGCAGACCGCGGTGAACGCGGCACCCGGGTCCTCCCAGCCGAAGGCGACGGCCGTCAGCCGCAGGTGCGCGCTGGAGGAGATCGGCAGGAACTCCGTCAGCCCCTGGACGAGCCCGAGAACGAGTGATTCGAACCAAGACATGAAGGTGACAGCGTCCCGGGGTAGTGCCGAAAGGGTGACAGGGGGTTGAGCGAGATCACTTTAAGCCACGCCGCGGGATGCCCAGAAACCCGGGCTCGCGGACCGGGACACACCGGTCACAATGAAGGGGTGGACGAGCCCATTCCGGTGACGAGGACGACCGACCTGGGCACCGCGCGCCTGCTGCCCGATCTCGACCGCCCCCGGGCCTGGCTGCTGACCGTCGACGGCGCGCCGCAGTCGTATCTGGACCTGGACGACCCGACGTACCTGGAGTTCGAGTACGTCCGGCTGCTCGCCCGGGTCCTGGACACCGCGGCGCCGCCCGGCCGCCCGCTCGACGTGCTGCACCTGGGCGGTGGCGCGCTGACCCTGCCGCGGTACGCCGCCGCGACCCGGCCGGGGTCCGGGCAGCGGGTGATCGAGGCCGACGGACGGCTGGCCGGGCTGATCGCCGAGCGGCTGCCGCTGCCCGGGGACGCCGGGATCGAGGTGGAGATCGCGGACGCCCGCGCCGCGCTGGCCGCCGCCGCGCCCGCCTCGGCGGACGTCGTGGTCGGGGACGTCTTCGGCGGCGCCCGGATCCCCGCCCACCTGACGACGCTCGGCTACGCCCGGGACGTCGGGCGCGTGCTGCGGCCGGGCGGCGTCTACGCGGCGAATCTCGCCGACGCCGCCCCCTTCGGCTTCCTGCGCTCGCAACTCGCCACGTTCGGCGCCGTCTTCGGGGAGATGTGCCTGCTCGCCGAGCCGGCCGTGCTGCGCGGCCGGCGCTTCGGCAACACGGTGCTGGTCGCCTCGCGCGCCCCGCTGCCGCTGGCCGCACTGGTCCGGCTGGCCGCCGCCGACGCGTTCCCCGCGCGGGTCGTGCACGGCGCGGCGCTGGAGCGGCTGGTGGGCGGCGCCGTCCCGGTGCCGGAGGGCGCGGCGGTCCCGTCGCCGCGCCCGCCGTCCGGGACGTTCACCGTGGGCGGCTGAGGGCGGTCAGTCCTCCGCGGGGAACGGGCGCAGGCTGTTCATCATCGCCTCGATCGTCTCGTCGTCCAGCTCCTCCTCGAAGCCGGTGTCCATCACCAGCACCCAGGTCGCCAGGTCGTTGTTGAGGTCGATGTAGGAGACGGTGATCACCTTGCCGTCGGACGTGCCGCACGCGTCGTCCGGGTCCTCCGGGACGTCGGTGATGGTGGCGGTCGCGGTGTGGCCCTCGATGCCGTGCTCGCTGGTGAACGGCTCGGCCTCCGAGACCCGCAGGGTGCCCTCCTGCTGCTGGTCGTAGGCGGCCAGCGCCCAGTTCCCGGCCTCGTTGCGCGCGGCCTCGGCGGTGCCGGTCGCGCCCTGGCCGCCCTTGGTGCCGGCCACCGCCCGCCAGCTCACGCCGTACTCGGCCTCGGCGCACCAGCCGTCCATGTAGGTGACGGGGGCCGACATGGAGACCAGCGGGTCGGCGATGCCGTCGTCGGAATCCGCGTTCTCGTCCGCGTACCCGACCATCTCGCTCTCGCTGCCCAGGGTCCAGCCGGGCGGCACGTCGAAGGCGTTGTGCCGGTTCTCGATGGTCTGCACCTGCCAGTCCGGCGCGACGACCGGGTCGGGGACCTGGGCGACGCCCTGGCGCGGGTCGTCGGGCGGCAGGTCGCCGCCGGTCTCCTCGCCGGTCGGCTCCCCGGTCGGCTCGGCGGTGGGGTCCCCGCCCCCGGCCCGCTGCTCCTCGCCGTCGTCCATCGCGACGACCACACCGGCGATCACGGCGGCCGTCACCACCGCCGCGACGCCGGCGACGATCGCCGTGACGACGCGCCGGTTCCCCCCGCCGCCCCCCCCGGGCGGCGGCGGGGGCGGGGTCTGCTGGTCCCACTGGCCGGACGGCGCCTGCCAGTTCCCGGAGAGCTGCTCCCACTGGCCGGAGGGCGGCGGGGCCCCGGGGCCCGGCTGCGTCCGGTACGGGTTCGGCTGCTGATAGCCCGGCTGCTGGTAGGGGTTGGACCACTGGGGGGCGGACTCGCCCCCCGGCTGCTGTTCTCCTGGACTCATGCGCGTGACCTTACGGGCGCCCGCCGCACGACGGCACGCCTGCCCCCGGATTTGCTACCGACCTGCGACGTCCCGGCCCTCCCCGCGTTGATTACTCGCTGGTAACGTGAGGTCATGACCGACAGCACGACGTCCGTGGCCGACCTGCTCACCGCGATGGTCCCCATGGTCCGCACCCTGAACCTGGAGTACCTGGAGACCGCCGCCGACCGCGCGGTCCTCCGCCTTCCCGACCAGCCCGCCTACCACAACCACGTCGGCGGCCCGCACGCCGGGGCGATGTTCACGCTGGCCGAGTCGGCGAGCGGGGCCGTCGTCCTGGCCGCCTTCGGGGAGCACCTGCGGCGGGCCGTGCCGCTGCCCGTCACCGCCGAGATCCACTACCGGAAGCTGGCCAGGGGCCCGGTCACCGCGACCGCCACCCTGGGCCGCCCGGCGGCGGAGGTCCTCGCGGAGCTGGAGGCGGGCGGGCGCCCGGAGTTCCCGGTCGCGGTCGCGATCCAGCGGGAGGACGGCGCGGTGACCGGTGAGATGACCGTGGTGTGGACCCTGCGCCCCAACGACTGAGGGGCTCCCCGGCGGGGCTCAGCGGGTCACGATGTGCCGAGCGTTCGGCACGCAGTGGGTCATCGTCAGGCCGGTGACGTCGCGGGGCGGGTTCTTGCCCAGGTGCGCCAGGCGTCGCCGGTCCTCCTCGGTGAGGTCCTGGGAGGCCAGGGGCTCCAGGTGGGCGACGTCCTCGGGGCTGATGCCGAGCCCGGCGCCGACGCGGAGGCCGAGGTCGTTCTCGACCAGCAGGAAGTGCCACACCATCCGCTCCTGCACGCGCCGGTCGCACTGGGAGATGAGGTCGATGAAGTTCTTCACCAGGTCGTCGCGCTCCCACTCCTCCATCAGCAGGTACCGCTGGCCCGCCTGGACGTAGTCGTTGGTGCGCGGGATCCGCTTGCGCGTCAGGCGGCCCCGGATCTCCGGGCCCTGGTCGTCGGTGGTGGGGTACTGCGCCTCGCGCAGGCCGCCGGTGATCGACGGCTCGTAGGTGACCTCGGGGTTCTCGCCCGCCTCGTCGACGTAGTACGTCATGAGGCCGTCGCGCTGGTTGGTGCGGACCGGGGCGTTCTTCGCGCGGTTGACGGGGAGCTGGAGGTAGTTGGGGCCGACGCGGTAGCGCTGGGTGTCGCTGTAGGAGAACGTGCGGCCGACCAGCATCTTGTCGTCGGAGAAGTCGAGTCCGTCGACCAGGACGCCGGTGCCGAACGCGATCTGCTCGTTCTCCGCGAAGTAGTTGGCGACGGTCCGGTCCAGGACCATGCGGCCGACCGGGCGCGGCGGGAACTCCTGCTCCGGCCAGACCTTGGTGTCGTCCAGCGGGTCGAAGTCCAGCTCGGGGTGGTCGTGGTCGTCCATCATCTGGACCAGCAGCTCCCACTCCGGGTGGTCGCCGCGCCGGATCGCCTCGTACAGGTCCTTGGTGGCGTGGCCCAGCTCCCCGGCCTGCACGTTGGCGGCGTCCTCCTCGGTCATCGAGCGCACGCCCTGCCGGGGCATCCAGTGGTACTTCACCAGGACGGTTCTGCCCTCGGCGTTGGCCCACTTGTAGGTGTTCACGCCGAAGCCCTGCATGTGGCGGTAGTCGGCGGGGATGCCGCGCGGGCTGAACAGGTTCACCAGCATGTGCATGCTCTCGGGGGTCTGCGACATGAAGTCGAAGATCCGCGCGGGCTTCTGCTCGTGCGAGACGGGATCGGGCTTGAGCGCGTGGATCACGTCGGGGAATTTGATGGCGTCACGGATGAAGAAGACGCCGAGATTGTTCCCGACGAGGTCCCAATTGCCGTCCTCGGTGTAGAACTTCACGGCGAATCCGCGCGGGTCGCGGGCGGCCTCCGAGGAATCCCGCCCGCCGATGACGGTGGAGAACCGCACGGCCACGTCGGTGCGTTTGCCGCGCTCCTGGAAGAGCTTGGCGCGGGTGAAGCGGCTGATCGGTTCGTCGCCCCACGTGCCGTAGGCCTCGAAGTGGCCGTAGGCCGTCACGCCGCGCGCGTGGACGACGCGCTCCGGAATGCGCTCGCGGTCGAAGTGGCTGATTTTTTCGAGGAATTGGTAATTCTCCAGGGTGGCGGGGCCCCGGGCGCCGACCGTGCGCTGGTTCTGGTTGTCGTAGACCGGATGGCCCTGCCGGTTGGTCAGCGGCTTCCGGTCGTCCCCGGGGGCGGGTCCCTTGCTCGAGACGTCGGTCATGAACGCTGGCTCCTCACGGCATCGCGGATGTCCCAGCCACCACGACTACCCGCTGAATCCGGGCGAAACCAGTTGAGCGCGGCTTGTTCCGGCCATCCAGGGCGAAGCGCCCCCCGGCAGGCCCAACCGGTCGCTAGCCGGAGGCCAGCAGCAGGGTGCCGGCCAGGGCCAGGCCGGCGCCCGCCGCCTGGCCGGCCCGCAGCCGCTCCCGGAGCACGCCGCGCGCGGCCAGCGCCGTGACGACCGGGTAGAGCGAGGCGAGCACGGCGGCCACCGTGACGGGGCCCATCCGGGCGGCCAGCGCGTAGGTGGCGTTGGCCGCCACATCGGCCAGGCCGACGAACGTCAGCGAGGGCAGCGCCCGTGTCAGCGCCGGCCGGCCGTCCCGGGGCAGCACCGGCACCCCCCGCCGCGCGGTGAGGGCCAGCGCCGCTCCGCCGGCCAGCACATTGCACACCCGCTGCGTGAACAGCGCCAGGAACAGCCCGGTGACGCCGGTGGACGCCTCCGCGATCAGCGCGAGCACCGCGCCGAAGCCGACCGCGGCCACCAGCGTGTAGACCAGCGTCCGCCGCTGCACCGCCCCGCCGCCCCGGCGCGCGCCACCGGCCAGTACGACGCCGGTGAACGCGATGACGATGCCCGCGTACTGCACCGGCCCCGGGCGCTCGCCCATCAGCAGCGCCACCCCGACCGGCACCGCCACCGCCGTGGCGACCAGCGGGGAGACCACGCCCATCGGGCCGAGCGCGAGCGCGCGGTAGAAGAACAGCATCGCCGGCGGGCCCGCCAGCCCGGCCGCCACCGCGAACCACAGCCGGGCGTCGGCCGCGCTCCACGCCCCGGTGGCCAGCACCACCGCGCCCAGCACGGCGGCGGCCAGCGCCTGGGAGGCGACCACGACGGTCAGCGCCGGGATGCGCCGGGTCAGCAGTCCGCCGCCGAAGTCGGCGAGACCCCACAGCAGGCTGGTGGCCAGGGCCAGGGCAACCATCGGGACTCCCTCCAGTACAGTGCGGTGAACGGTGATGTCCACTCCAGCGTAGTGCATCCAAGTGGACTTCTGTGTACAGGATATTGACGGTTCTCCGTCGACGCGCACGAGAGGGCGCCCGTGACCGACCTCGACCAGCTCACGCAGTCGCTCGCCCGGAACCTCAGGCGGCTGCGCACCGAGCGCGGCCTGACCCTCGACGCCCTCGCGGCCCGCGCCGGGATCAGCCGGGGGATGCTCATCCAGATCGAACAGGCCAGGACCAACCCCAGTGTCGGCACGGTGGTGAAGGTCGGCGACGCCCTCGGCGTCTCCATCACCACGCTGCTCGACTTCGAACAGACCCCCGTCGTCCGCCTCGTCCCCGCGGGGCAGGCCGTCCGGCTGTGGTCCACCGAGGCCGGCAGCCATGGCACGCTGCTCGCCGGTACCGAGGCCCCGGGGCCGCTGGAGCTGTGGCGCTGGCGGCTGATGCCGGGCGAGGGCCACGCCTCCGATCCGCACCCGCCCGGCACCTCCGAGCTGGTGCACGTCACGGCCGGGGTGCTGACCCTCGCCGTGGACGGCACCGACCACCCGGTGCCCGCCGGGACCTCCGCCTCCTTCGAGAGCCATGTGCCGCACGGCTACCGCAACGACGGCACCGAGCCGGTGGAGATGACCATGGCGGTCTCCGTCCCGGCCGCGCCCCGCTGAGGCGCGCCGGCCGGGGGTTACTTCCGGCGCGAAGGTCTCGTAGTCGGCCCTGCGGCGCGGCAGCCGTGTGTCATCTGCCTTTTTCGTGCACGAGGGGTTCCCCGAGAGTTTCGTGACGGTAATATCCTCGCGACGGATCGAACGAGGAGGTCACCGTGGCCGGCACCGTGTCGCCGTGGGCGCCCCTGGCGCCCTCCACCCGCCGGGTGGCCCTGGAGGTCCTGTTGCACGGCCCGCTGGCCCGTTCCGAACTCGCCTCGCGCCTGGGCATGTCGGCGGCGAGCCTGACCCGGCTGACCAAGCCGCTGCTGGACACGGGCGTGCTGCGCGAGGTTCCCGAGGTGCTGCCGCGCGCCGGGGGACGGCCGCTTCAGCCGCTGGACATCGACGCCGGTCTGCAGCGTTTCGTCGGGGTCAAACTGACCGGCGACCGGGCGTACGGCGTGGTGACCGACCTGCGCGCCGACATCGTCGCGCACCGCAGCGTCCCCATCCGGGACCGGCGTCCCGAGCAGGTCGTCCGCGACCTGGCCGCGCTGGTCGCCGAGCTGACACCCGACGCGGTGCCGGCGGCGATCGGCGTCGGGCTCGGCGGCGCGGTGCGCGGCTTCGGCCACGTGCGGCGCGCGCCCTTCCTCGGCTGGCGGGACGTCGGACTGGGCGCGCTGGTGGCCGGCGCCACCGGGCGCCCGGCGGTGGTCTCCAACGACGTGGACGCGCTGGTCGAGGCCGAGCACTGGTTCGGTGACGGGCGCGGCGTGCGGAACTTCGCCGTGCTCACCGTCGGGGCGGGCGTCGGCGGCGGCCTGGTGGTGCACGACCGGCTCGTCACCGGCCGGGACTCCGGCCTGGGACTGCTGGGCCACTTCCCGCTGGACGTCCGGGGGCCCGCCTGCCCCGAGGGCCACCCCGGCTGCGCCGACTCGCTCCTGACCACCGACGGCATCCGGCTCCAGGCGTCGCTGGCCCTGGGCCGGACGGTCTCCTACGACCAGGCGCTGGACCTGGCACAGGCCGGTGACCCGGTCGTCGGCCGCGTGGTGGCGAACGCCGCCCGCGCGCTGGGCACGCTGGTGGCCGCGGTGGCCAACATCGCCCAGCCCGAACGCGTGATCATCACCGGCGAGGGCGTCCGCCTGGCCCGGGTCGACGAGCGCCGGCTGCGCGACGCGGTCGCCGCCGCCCGCAGCCCCGAGGCGTCACCGGTCGACCTGCGGGTGCTCGACGACGACCCGACGCTGTGGGCCCGCGGCGCGGCGGCCGTCGCGATCCAGCGCGTGGTGCTGGCCGATCCACCGCCGGAGCACTGAGACGGACGCCGCGACGGCGGCGTCACCGGAAACCTCCGGCGGCGCGGGCACGGCCATGCCCGTGCCGCCGGACCGCCCGCACACCGCGGGCGGACGGCTCCCGAGGGGAGTCGGCCCGGGGGCTGCGCCCCGAACCCATCCGTGAGAAGGACCCATTATGCCCGCAGCACGACACCAGCGACCACGACGCCTGGGCGTGGTGACGGTCGCGCTGGCCGCGACCGGAGCCACGGTCGCCGGCCTCGCCGCGCCCGTATCCGCGGCCGGCACGTCCTCCGGCGGGGGCGCCGCGCGCGTCACCGACGCCTGGACGGACGCCTCCCGATACGACCCCGGCCGCCCGGCCGAGGTCACCGCCGAGGTGGAGGGGACCGGACCGGTCCGCTTCACGCTGACCCACCTCGGCGACGTGGTGGACACCGCCACCGTCCGGGCCGACGGCTCCGGGCAGGTCACGTGGACCGTGACGCCGCCCGGGGACGACTTCACCGGCTATCTGGTCGAGGTCGACGCCGCCGGCGGCTCCGCGCAGACGGCGATCGACGTCTCCAGCGACTGGACGCGCTTCCCCCGGATGGGCTTCCTCGCCCACTACGGGGAGGACATCTCCACGGCGGAGGCCGAGGAGGACATCGCCGAGCTGTCCCAGCGCTACCACATCAACTCCCTCCAGTACTACGACTGGCTGTGGAAGCACGAACTGCCCGTCCGGCACGACGCGGACGGCGGCGTCGCCGAGCAGTGGACGGCGTGGAACGGCGACGTCATCACCGCCCGGACCGTGCGCGACTACATCGCCGCCGGCGACGAGCGCGGCATCGCCGCCATGCCGTACCAGATGTCCTACGCCGCCCTCAACGACTACGACACCTCCCGGGTGAGCCCGGACTGGCGGCTGTTCAAGGGCAACGGCGAGGAGTGGACCTACCCGATGGTCCCCGGGCAGGTGCTGAAGCTGATGAACCCGGCGGACCCCGGCTGGCAGGACTACATCGTCGAGCAGTACGCCGACAGCGTCGCGTCCATGGGCTTCGACGGCGCCCACCTCGACCAGATCGGCTACTGGGAGGAGGTGTACGACGTCCACGGCGAGCGCGCCGACCGGCCCGCCGGCTGGGCGGAACTCATCCGCAGGACCAAGGAGCGCCTCGGCGAGGACCTGGCCGTCGGGCTGAACGCGGTCGACGGGTTCGGCAGCTCCGCACTCGCCGCCTCCGAGGCCGACTACCTGTACACCGAGCTGTGGGCCAACACGGAGACCTACGGCACCGTCGCGGACTATCTGCGGCGGCAGCGCGAGGAGTCCGGCGGACGCTCGCACATCACCCCCGCCTACATGAACCGGCCGGACACCGGTGGCGCGGTCAACGACAACGAGGTCTTCGACACCACCTCGGTCCAGCTCGCCAACGCCATGTTCGCCGCCAACGGAGCCCACCACCTGGAGATGGGCCCCAACGACCACATGCTGTACACCGAGTACTTCCTGTTCGACGACAAGACCATGGCGCCCGGACTCCGGGACTGGCAGAAGACGTACTACGACGTCATCACCGCCTACGAGAACCTCTTCTACGGCCCCGGGCTGACCGGGGCGGAGAACCGGGTCGAGATCGCCGGGTATCCCACGAGCCGTGACGGCCGGGCCAACACGCTGTGGACCAACGTGATGAGCAACGACGGCGTGGACGTCATCCACCTCATCAACCTGCTCCGCAACGACGACCGCTGGCGCGACGCCGAGACCCGCGACACGCCGTCCCTGCGCAACGTGCCGGTGACGTACTACCTGCGCGACGGGCAGGACGCCCCGGCCGGCATCCACGTCGCCAGCCCCGACCGCGACGGCGGGCGCTCGGCCGAACTGCCGTTCCGTACCGGCTCCGACGACCGGGGCCGGTACGTCGAGTTCGTCGTCCCGGAGCTGGACGCCTGGGACTTCGTCTACTTCGACACCACCCCGGACGCCACCGGGCCCGGCCGGTACGAGCGCCCCGACACCCCGTCGCTGGTGGTCACCTCGCCGGCCGACGACAGCACGGCCGAGAACCGGACGATCACGGTCGAGGGACGCACCGACGCCGCCGAGGTCCGCGTCCACACCGGCGACACGACGCGGACCGTCCGCGTCCGCGACGGGCGCTTCTCCGTCCCCGTCGAACTGGACGGGCTGGAGAACACCCTCGACATCCAGGCCCTGTCCCGCGACGGCACCGGCGCCTACACCAGCCGCACCGTCTACGCCTACGGCACGTCCGTCGGCCGCCTGACGGACCCCGAGGGCGACGACCACGGGCCGGGCGGCTACGTCCATCCGACCAACGGCGCCTTCACGCCCGGCGGCCTCGACATCACCGGCTTCCAGGTCTTCCGCGACGGCGACTCCGTCCGCCTGGTCACCCGGGTCGACGGCGACATCACCAACCCCTGGAGCGGCGACGGCATGAGCGTCCAGCGCGTCAACATCCTGCTGCGCGACGGCGCCGGCGGGGACGGCACCGCCCCCGTGCCCGCCCTGCCCGGCACCAACACCGCGACCGAGGGCCCCTGGGACCTCGCGGTCGTCGGCGACGGCCGGTACCAGGACCAGCCGCTCTCCCTCGGCGTCTGGGACCCCGCGCTCGACCGGGTCTCCGGGGCGGAACTCGACGTCGTGCGGGCGACCGGCGAGATCGTGGTGACCGTCCCGGCCGACACGTTCGCCGGGCTCGACCTGGCCACGGCCGGATACCAGGTGTCGATGCTGTCCAACGCCGAACCGGGAGAGGGCATCGGCCTGGTCCGGCCCGTCTACAGCCTGGAGCACTGGAGCGAGCGGTCCAACGGCGAGTTCCGCTTCGGCGGCGGCGCCGGGGAGCACACCCCCGACCTGCCGTCCCGGGACACCGACACCCGCGACCCCAACACCCTCGACGTGATCACCGGTGACCGGGCGCAGGCCGAGGTGCTCGACTGGACCGGGGGCAGCCCGGTGGTGCTGCCCTTCCTCCCCCTTCAGGGAGCGGCTTCCGCGGGCGGCTGACGGCGGGAACGGCCGGCCGGCCGCCCGGGCCGGGTGCCCGCGCGGCCGGCCGGTCCCGCCGCTCGTCCCGGGCGGCGGTTACGGCTCGCGCCGGATCGGGTTGCCCTGCCACCGGCCGCCCGCCGGGACCCGTTCCGCCGCCATCACCAGCGACGCCGCGCCCACCATCGAGGCCGCGCCGATCCGGCTGCCGGGCAGCGCGATGCTGTGCGGACCCAGCACGGCACCCTCGTCCAGCCGCACCGGCTCCAGCCGCATCACCCGGTCGTGGAACAGGTGTGTCTGGAGCACGCAGCCCCGGTTCACGCTGGCGCCCGCGCCCACCGTGATCAGGTCCGGTTCGGGAAGCCAGTGCGTCTCGCACCACACGCCGCGCCCGATCCGGGCGCCCACGCTGCGCAGCCACCACGACAGCACCGGGCTGCCGGTCGCGGGCTGCAGCAGCCACGGCACGGCCAGCACCTCCACGAACGTGTCGTACAGCTCGTTGCGCCACACGAACGCGCTCCACAGCGGGTGGCGGCCCGGCCGGAACCGGCCCATCAGCAGCCACTTCGCCGCCGTCGTCAGCACCGCCGCGACGACGCCCGCCGCGCACAGCACCGGCCCGCTCACCGCCATCGCCAGCCACGGGCCGCCCTCGGCCCAGGCCCACAGCAGCGCGTACGTCACCGCCACCCGCAGCGCGCCCGCCAGCAGCAGTGGCACCGCGCGGCACAGCTCCACCCCGGTCCGCGCCCAGCGCAGCGACCGGGCGGGCGCGAACGTGCGTGCCGGGTCGCCGGCTTCGGGGACGCGCCGCAGCCGCATCGCCGGATTGCCCAGCCACGACGAGCCGTCGGGCACCTCGGCCGGGGTGTCGGACAGCACGCCGATCAACGCGCCGTCGCCCACCGTCCGTTCGGGACCGACCAGCCCCGAGTTGCCGACGAACGCCCGCTCACCGACCCGCGCGGCGCCGATCCGCAGCCAGCCGCCGCGCAGTTCGTACGGCGCGGCCACCACCTGGTCGGCCAGGAACGCCGCGTCGTCGACCCGGAGCATCCGGGGGAGCGCCACCACGGTCGACAGCTCCACGGAGCGGCCGATCCTCGCCCCGAGGAGCCGCAGCCACACCGGCGTGAACAGGCTGGCGTAGAGCGGGAACAGCGTCTTGCGGGCCATGTCCGCCATGTCGAGGCTCAGCCACGCCGCCCAGCCGGCCAGGCTGTCCACGGGGTGGATCCCCGGCCGCAGCGCCCGGCCGAGCAGCCGCACGGCGGCCACCACCAGCACCGCGTGGCAGAGCATGCCCAGCACCACCACGACCGGCGTGTAGACCAGCATCCGGGACGCGAAGCCGTCGGAGGTGGCGGCCAGCACCAGCAGCACCACCGGCACCACGGCCAGCCACAGCAGCAGCGCGCGCAGCGCGGGCGTCAGCAGCCGCGCCAGCGCCCAGGCGACGGTCGCGCCGCGCGGCGTCGCCCGCTCGGCGGGCCAGGGCTCGGCCTCCCGGCGGGCGGCCGGGGACCCTCCCCAGCACTCCCCGTCCGGCACCGGGCCGGCCACGCAACTCCCGGGCAGCACCTCGGCGTTGTCACCGACCCTGGCGCCGGGCAGCAGCGTGGCCCGCTCGCCCACCCGGGCGCCGTTGCCGACCCGCACCGCGCCGACCCGCAGCGTGTCGCCGTCGAGCCACCACCCGGAGAGGTCGGCGTCCGGCTCGGCCGCGCAGCCGTCGCCGAACGAGCCGAGCCCGGTCACCGGCGGCAGCGCGTGCAGGTGGGCGCGGTGGCCGACCCGGCAGCCGAGCAGCCGGGCGTACCAGACGACGAACATCGTGCCGGTCACCGGGCGGATGTTGATCGCCTTCACCCACCGCTCGGCCGCCCACAGCCGCAGGTGCGCCGTGCCGCCGCGCGGGTACGTGCCGGGCCGCAGCGGGCGGCACAGCAGTCGCGCCCCCAGCCCGGCGAGCAGCACCCGGCCGGGCAGCGTGAACAGCGTGGCGGACGCGGGGGCCACCACCCACCACGACAGCGCGGGCAGGCCGTAGCCGAGTCCGCAGGCGGACAGCGCGTTCCCGGCCAGGGCGATCGCCACCACCCAGCGCAGCCCGGTCACCATGTGCAGCAGCGGCTGGACGGCCGTCTGGACCCACCCGGCGGCCCGCCGGGTGCGGGGGCCACCGGCCGGGGCGGCGACGGCGGGGG
>NZ_JBPQTQ010000025.1:0-53378 GCF_051386415.1 Streptomyces sp. URMC 129 | reverse complement strand
GACGGGCTGGCGGGCGGGGCGTGACCTGGCGGACGGGCGGGCTCGGCGGATCTACAGGACGCGGACGGCTCCGGTGGGGCTGTCCCACCCGAGGTCGCGCTCCACGACCCCCGTCGAGGGGTTCTGCGCGCCGATGAACGTGCCGTTCCCGGTGTAGACGGCCACGTGGTAGGCGCTGCCCGCGGAGCCCCAGTAGAGGATGTCACCGGGCTGGAGGGCGTCGAGGGAGACCTGGGTGCCCACCACCGACTGCGAGGCGGCGGTGCGCGGCAGCGAGACGCCGGCCGTCGCGTAGGCGGCCTGCACCAGGCCGGAGCAGTCCCAGGCGCTGTCGCCGCTGGCGCCGAGGACGTACGCGTCGCCCAGCTGGGCGCGTACGAAGTTCACGATGGCGGCTCCCGCGCCGCCGGTCACGGGCGCGGCGGCCGGCTCCGCGGCCGTGCCGAGGGTGGCGGCTTCCTGGGCCTGGGCGGCGGCTTCGGCGTCCCGCCGCTCGCGCTCCATGGCCCGGCGCTCTGCCTCTTCCTGCTCCGCGCGGCGCTCGGCGGCCTCCTGGCGGGCCTGCGCGGCGGCGCGGTCCTGCGCCCGCTGCCACTCGTCGAGGACCTGCGTCTCGCTGACGTACGCCTGGGTGGCCTCGGCGGCCCGGGTGGCGCTGTGGGCGAGGACGGAGTCCAGCGTGGGCAACTCCCCGGTCGACTCGGCCGGCTTCTCGTCGGCGGAGGCGGGGGTGGTCGCGCCGGTGACGGCGACCGATCCGACGACGCCCGTGAGGACGCCGCCGCGGATCAGGTTGCCGGCACGCGACGTGCGGGGTTTTCGGTGTCGACCTTGATAACGGATTGGGGACATGGGGATAACGGCTATCAGCACCTGCCGGTTGATCTCAATTCACGTGTGATGCGCCACAGTGGACGTGTACGCGCCGAATCCATGGGCGATTTGCCCGGAACGCCGCTTCGTCCGGATCCGGACGGCGGGCGTCCGTCTTCCGCCGTGTCCTGCGGGTTGTCCGGATTGTCCGGCGGCCGGCCGGAGGCTTAGCATGTCCGGCGCTCCCGATCAACGTTGCTCCACCGTTACCGGCCGGGAACGTGGCGCACGTCACTTCCCCGCGCCGCCTTCACGTTCCTTCACCAGTTGAACGGTCGGGTGCTCTACCATCTGGCGGTTCCGCGTGCGAATTTGCCGCCCGGAGACCTCCGATGGTAGAGCGAGCCGCCCGGTTCGGCCGGGAATATCCCACCCCCTCCCCGGCCCGTGGTTGGCCAACTACCTTGTGTGGCACATCCTGAACGGGTGCTCCGACCTCGTCTTTGCCGAGGTGGGAGAGATCACAGAGATTGTTGGGCGACCCCGTGTCGAAGGTCACAGGCGGTGAGGCATAGGATGCCTCCAGCTTTGTGAACTGACTCACATAGCGGTGATCTTCGTGAGGGCAGTCGCCGTCGACTGGAAGGAGCGAGGTGCGGTGAACGCGTACGTTCCCATCCTCGTGCTGGGGGCCCTGGGAGTCGGCTTCGCCGTCTTCTCCGTGGTCCTGGCCGCGATCATTGGCCCCAAGCGCTACAACCGGGCGAAGCTGTCGGCCTACGAGTGCGGAGTCGAGCCCACCCCGCAGCCGGCCGGCGGCGGAAGATTCCCCGTCAAGTACTACCTGACGGCGATGCTCTTCATCATCTTCGACATCGAGATCGTCTTTCTCTATCCCTGGGCCGTCCACTTCGACTCCCTGGGGATGTTCGGGCTTACGCAGATGCTGATTTTCGTGGGCCTCATCGGCGTCGCCTACGCATACGACTGGCGCCGGGGAGGACTCGAATGGGACTAGGAGAGAGGCACTCCTGATGGGGCTCGAAGAGAAGCTGCCCAGCGGGTTTCTGCTCACCACCGTGGAGAACATCGCCGGCCTGGCCAGGAAGTCCTCCGTCTTCCCGGCCACGTTCGGCCTGGCCTGCTGCGCCATCGAGATGATGACGGCCGGGGCCGGCCGCTACGACCTGGCCCGCTTCGGCATGGAGGTCTTCCGCGGCTCGCCCCGGCAGGCCGACCTCATGATCGTGGCCGGCCGGGTCAGCCAGAAGATGGCGCCGGTGCTGCGGCAGATCTACGACCAGATGCCCAACCCCAAGTGGGTCATCTCCATGGGCGTCTGCGCCTCGACCGGCGGCATGTTCAACAACTACGCCATCGTCCAGGGCGTCGACCACGTCGTCCCCGTCGACATCTACCTGCCCGGCTGCCCGCCGCGCCCGGAGATGCTGATGGACGCCATCCTCAAGCTGCACGCGAAGATCCGCGAGGAGAAGCTCGGCGTCAACCGCGAGCAGGCGGCCCGCGAGGCGGAGGAAGCGGCGCTCAAGGCGCTGCCGATCATCGAGATGAAGGGGCTGCTCCGGTGAGCGGCGCACGGGCGGCCACCGGGGCGCCGACATCGGTGACGCGTGCGGGGTGCCGCGCGGGCGGAGAAGCGAACGAGGAAGCGCTGTGAGCGACGGCCAGCAGGTGAACCAGAGCACGGACACGAACGAACTGCCCGCCCATCGCGGGCGGGGCGGTGAGGCCATCGCGCACCGGCGCGGGATGTTCGGCGCCAACAACGGCGGCGACACCACCGGTTACAGCGGCCTCACCCGCACCATCCGGATGCCAGGCCCCAGCGCGCGCCCCTACGGCGGGTACTTCGACGAGGTCGCCGACGAACTGGAGGGCGCCCTGGAGGAGCAGGGGATCGACCCCGCCCTGGCGATCGAGAAGACCGTCGTGGACCGCGGCGAGATCACGTTCCACATCGCCCGCGAGCACCTGCTCCAGGTGGCCCGCACGCTCCGCGACGACCCGGCCCTGCGCTTCGAGCTGTGTACGGGCGTCAGCGGCGTGCACAACCCCGCGGACGCCGGGCGCGAGCTGCACGCCGTATACCATCTGCGGTCCCTCACCCACGGGCGGCTCATCCGCCTGGAGGTCAGCGCGCCGGACAGCGACCCCCACATCCCGTCCGTCGTCCCGGTCTACCCGACCAACGACTGGCACGAGCGCGAGACCTACGACTTCTTCGGCATCGTCTTCGACGGCCACCCCGCGCTGACGCGGATCATGATGCCCGACGACTGGCAGGGGCACCCGCAGCGCAAGGACTACCCGCTCGGCGGCGTCCCCGTCGAGTACAAGGGCGCCCAGATCCCGGCACCCGACCAGCGGAGGTCGTACTCCTGATGACCACACACGCGACCCGGCCCGCGGAGGCCAGGGAGACCACGGAAGGCACCGTCTACACCGTCAGCGGCGGCGACTGGGACGAGGTGGCCCAGAGCGTCGCCGACCGCGGCGACGACGAGAAGATCATCGTCAACATGGGCCCGCAGCACCCGTCCACGCACGGCGTGCTCCGGCTCATCCTGGAGATCGACGGCGAGACGGTCACCGAGGCCCGGGCCGGCATCGGCTACCTGCACACCGGCATCGAGAAGAACCTCGAGTACCGGACCTGGACCCAGGGCAGCACGTTCGTCACGCGCATGGACTACCTCACCCCGTTCTTCAACGAGGTGGCGTACTGCATGGGCGTGGAGAAGCTGCTCGGCATCACCGACGACGTCCCCGACCGCGCCACCGTCATCCGCGTCCTGCTGATGGAGCTCAACCGCATCTCCTCCCACCTGGTGGCCATCGCCACCGGCGGCATGGAGCTGGGCGCCAGCACGGTCATGGTCTACGGCTTCCGCGACCGCGAGCACACCCTGGACCTGTACGAGCTGATCACCGGCCTGCGGATGAACCACGCGTTCATCCGGCCCGGCGGCCTCGCCCAGGACCTGCCGCCCGGCGCGGTGGACGCCATCCGCGAGTACATCAAGAAGATGCGGAAGAACCTCCCGGAGTACGACAAGCTCTGCTCCACCAACCCGGTCTTCAAGGCCCGGCTGAAGGACATCGGCTACCTCGACCTGGCCGGCTGCCTGGCGCTCGGCGCCACCGGGCCCATCCTCCGCGCCGCCGGCCTGCCGCACGACCTGCGCAAGACCGACCCGTACTGCGGCTACGAGACCTACGACTTCGAGGTCCCCACCACCGACACCTGCGACTCCTTCGGCCGCTTCCTGCTGCGCCTGGAGGAGATGCACCAGTCGCTGCGGATCGTCGAGCAGTGCCTCGAACGGCTGGAGCCGGGCCCGGTGATGGTGGCCGACAAGAAGATCGCCTGGCCCGCGCAGCTCGCCCTCGGCCCCGACGGCCTGGGCAACTCGCTGGACCACATCAAGAACATCATGGGCACCTCCATGGAGGCCCTCATCCACCACTTCAAGCTGGTCACCGAGGGCTTCCGGGTCCCGCCGGGCCAGGTCTACACCGCGGTGGAGTCCCCCAAGGGCGAGCTGGGCGTGCACATGGTCAGCGACGGCGGCACCCGCCCGTACCGGGTCCACTTCCGCGACCCCTCCTTCACCAACCTCCAGTCCATGGCCGCGATGTGCGAGGGCGGCATGGTCGCCGACGTCATCGTCGCCGTGGCGTCCATCGACCCCGTGATGGGAGGCGTCGACCGATGACGGACGTGCATCTCGGCATGCCGGACCTGCCCGCACCCGCCTTCCCGGAGGAGGTGCGCGCCCGGCTGGAGGCGGACGCGAAGGAGGTGATCGCCCGCTACCCCGACAGCCGGTCCGCGCTGCTGCCCCTGCTGCACCTCGTGCAGTCCGAGGAGGGATACGTCTCCCGTACCGGCATGCGGTTCTGCGCGGAGGTGCTGGGCCTGACCACCGCCGAGGTGACGGCGGTCGCCACGTTCTACTCCATGTACCGCCGCAAGCCCTCGGGCGACTACCAGGTCGGCGTCTGCACCAACACCCTGTGCGCCGTCATGGGCGGCGACGCGATCTTCGCCGCGCTCCGCGAGCACCTCGGCGTCGGCAACGGGGAGACCACCGGGGACGGCAAGGTCACCCTGGAGCACATCGAGTGCAACGCCGCCTGCGACTACGCGCCGGTCGTGATGATCAACTGGGAGTTCTTCGACAACCAGACCGTCGAGTCCGCCAAGCGGCTCGTGGACGACCTGCGCGCCGGCCGCGAGGTCGCGCCCACCCGGGGCGCGCCGCTGTGCGACTTCCGGCAGACCGCCCGCGTCCTGGCCGGCTTCCCCGACGAGCGCCCCGGCGCCGTCGCCGCCGGCGGCAGCGCGGGCCCCGCCTCGCTGGCCGGGCTCCGGCTCGCCAAGGGCGAGCGGGGTCCCGCGACCGTGGCGGTCCCGCGGGCGACCGAGCCCCCCGCCGGCGAGGAGCCCCCGGCACACCCCAGCTCCCACGACGCCCCGCAGCCGAGCTCGGCCTCCGACCCGCACCACCCCGCGGGCCCGGTGACCGGGGAGGGTGAGTGACGACCATGTCCGACGTGACGCAGATCGACCCCGGGAAACTCCTGTCGCCCGTGCTGTCCGCGTTCTGGGACGAGCCCGGGTCCTGGACCCTCGACGTCTACCGCCGGCACGGCGGCTACCGCGGCATGGCCAAGGCACTGGCGATGCCGCCCGACGACGTCATCGCCTACGTGAAGGAGGCCGGGCTGCGCGGACGCGGCGGCGCGGGCTTCCCCACCGGCATGAAGTGGCAGTTCATCCCGCAGGGCGACGACAAGCCGCACTACCTCGTCGTCAACGCCGACGAGTCCGAACCGGGCACCTGCAAGGACATCCCGCTGCTCTACGCGAACCCGCACTCCCTCATCGAGGGCATCGTCATCGCCTGCCACGCCATCCGCTCCCGGCACGCCTTCATCTACCTGCGCGGCGAGGTCGTCCCCGTGCTGCGCCGCCTCCAGGCCGCGGTGGCCGAGGCCTACGCCGCGGGGTACCTCGGCAAGGGCGCGCTCGGCGCCGGCGGCGACCTGGACGTCACGGTCCACGCGGGCGCCGGCGCGTACATCTGCGGCGAGGAGACGGCGCTGCTGGACTCCCTGGAGGGCCGCCGCGGCCAGCCCAGGCTCCGCCCGCCCTTCCCGGCCGTGGCGGGCCTGTACGCCTGCCCCACCGTGGTGAACAACGTGGAGTCCATCGCCTCGGTTCCCGCGATCATGGACCGCGGCAAGGAGTGGTTCCGCTCCATGGGCAGCGAGAAGTCCCCCGGCTTCACGCTCTACTCGCTCTCCGGGCACGTGGCGCGCCCCGGCCAGTACGAGGCGCCGCTCGGCGTCACGCTGCGCGAGCTGCTCCAGATGAGCGGCGGCATGCGGCCCGGCCACCGGCTGAAGTTCTGGACGCCGGGCGGCTCGTCCACGCCGATGTTCACCGAGGAGCACCTCGACGTCCCCCTCGACTACGAGGGCGTCGGCGCCGCCGGCTCCATGCTCGGCACCAAGGCGCTCCAGTGCTTCGACGAGACGGTCTGCGTGGTGCGGGCCGTGACACGGTGGACCGAGTTCTACGCCCACGAGTCGTGCGGCAAGTGCACGCCCTGCCGCGAGGGCACGTACTGGCTCGTCCAGTTGCTGCGCGACATCGAGGCCGGCAAGGGACTGCTCAGCGACATCGACAAGATCGCCGACATCGCCGACAACATCAACGGCAAGTCCTTCTGCGCCCTCGGCGACGGCGCCGCCGCGCCCATCTTCTCCTCGCTGCGGCACTTCCGCGACGAGTACGAGCGGCACATCACCGAGGGCGGCTGCCCCTTCGACCCGGCCCGGTCCACCGCCTGGGCGGACCAGGGCCCGCAAGCACACCAGGAGGTGAACGCGTGACGGTCACCACCGGCGCCGAGACCGCCGCCAAGCAGGAAGACCTCGTCACGCTGACGATCGACGGCATCGAGATCTCCGTGCCCAAGGGCACCCTGGTGATCCGCGCCGCCGAGCGCCTCGGCATCGAGATCCCCCGGTTCTGCGACCACCCGCTGCTGGACCCGGCGGGCGCCTGCCGCCAGTGCATCGTCGAGGTCGAGGGCCAGCGCAAGCCGATGGCCTCCTGCACCATCACCTGCACCGACGGCATGGTCGTCAAGACGCAGCTCACCTCGCCCGTCGCGGAGAAGTCGCAGCGCGGTGTGATGGAGATGCTGCTGATCAACCACCCGCTGGACTGTCCGGTCTGCGACAAGGGCGGCGAGTGCCCGTTGCAGAACCAGGCGATGACGGCCGGCGACCCGGAGACCCGGTTCGACGGCGTCAAGCGGACCTGGGAGAAGCCGGTCCCGATCTCCACCCAGGTGCTGCTGGACCGCGAGCGGTGCGTGCTGTGCGCCCGCTGCACCCGCTTCTCCCAGCAGATCGCGGGCGACCCGATGATCGAGCTGCTGGACCGGGGCGCGCTCCAGCAGGTCGGCATCGGCGAGGGCGACCCGTTCCAGTCGTACTTCTCGGGCAACACCATCCAGATCTGCCCGGTCGGCGCGCTGACCTCCGCCGCCTACCGGTTCCGCTCCCGCCCCTTCGACCTCGTCTCCTCGCCCAGCGTCTGCGAGCACTGCGCCGGCGGCTGCGCCACCCGGACCGACCACCGGCGCGGCAAGGTGATGCGCCGGCTGGCGGCCGAGGACCCCGAGGTCAACGAGGAGTGGATCTGCGACAAGGGCCGCTTCGCGTTCCGCTACGCCCAGCAGCCCGACCGGCTGACCACGCCGCTGGTGCGGAACGCGGAGACCGGGAAGCTGGAGCCGGCGAGCTGGCCGGAGGCGCTGCGCGTCGCCGCCGCCGGGCTGGCCGCGGCGAAGGCCGGCGGCGCCGCCGTGCTGACCGGCGGCCGGCTCACCGTCGAGGACTCCTACGCCTACGCCAAGTTCGCCCGGGTCGCGCTCGGCACCAACGACATCGACTTCCGGGCCAGGCCGCACAGCGCGGAGGAAGCCGCGTTCCTCGCCTCCCGCGTCGCCGGGCACGGTCTCGCCCTCGACGGAGGTGGGATCACCTACGGCACGCTGGAGGCGGCGCCTGCCGTGGTGCTGGCCGGGTTCGAGTCCGAGGAGGAGGCGCCGGGCGTCTTCCTGCGGCTGCGCAAGGCCAACCGCAAGCGCGGTCAGCGCGTCTTCTCGATCGCCACCCACATCACCCGCGGCCTGGCCAAGACCAACGGCACGCTGCTGCCCGCCGCCCCCGGCACCGAGACCGCCTGGCTGACCGCGCTGGCCGACGGCGGCGGGACGGACGAGGCCGGGCGGCGGGCCGCCGAGGCGCTGCGCGAGCCCGGCGCGGTGCTCATCGTCGGCGAGCGGCTCGCCACCGTGCCCGGCGCCTGCACCGCGGCCGTCTCCGTCGCCGCGGCCACCGGCGCCGAGCTGCTGTGGATCCCGCGCCGCGCGGGCGAGCGCGGCGCGATCGAGACCGGCGCCCTGCCCGGGCTGCTGCCCGGCGGCCGTCCCGAGTCCTCGGCCCGCGCCCGCCAGGAGGTGGCCGCCGCCTGGGGCATCGCGGCCCTGCCCGAGCGGCCCGGCCGCGACACCGGCCAGATCCTGGGGGCCGCCGCCGCCGGTGACATCCGCGCCCTGGTGGTGGCGGGCGTCGAGGTGGCCGACCTGCCCGACCCGGCCGGCGCGCGCGCCGCGCTGGACGCGGTGGCCGCCGACGGCTTCCTGCTCAGCCTGGAGCTGCGGCCCACGGAGATCACCGAGCGGGCCCACGTGGTGCTGCCGGTGGCCGCCGTGGTGGAGAAGGGCGGCACGTTCCTCAACTGGGAAGGCCGTGCCCGGCCGTTCGGTCCGGCCATACAGCCCGCCCAGATGACCCGCCGCCTGGTGCAGAGCGACGCCCGCGCGCTGCACATGCTCGCCGACGCCATGGACGTCCACCTCGGCCTGCCGGACCTGCACACCATCAGGCAGGAGCTGGACGGACTGGCCGACTGGCGCGGCGAGCTGCCGCTCGGGCCGACGGCCACCCCCGCCGACCTGCCCGCGCCGGGGCCGGGCGAGGCGGTGCTCGCCGGGCACCGGCTGCTGCTCGACCAGGGCGTGCTCCAAGTCGGTGACGACGCGCTGGCCGGCACCCGGCACCCGGCCGTCGCCCGGCTGTCCCCCGCCACCGCCCGCGAGGCCGGCGCCGGGGACGGCGCGCCGCTGACCGTCACCGGCCCCGCCGGGACCGTCACGCTGCCGCTCGTCGTCACCGCCGAGATGCCGGACCGCGTGGTGTGGATCCCGCTCAACTCCACGGGCGGCGGCGCCCTTCAGGACCTGGGCGCGGTCCCCGGCGACGTCGTCCGCGTCGCCCGTGAGGTCACCGAGGAGGTGAACGCGTGATCACCGTGGCTCAGGAGCCGGACCTGTCGATGTTCGGCGACGACCCGTTCTGGCTGGTCCTGATCAAGGCGGTCTTCTGCTTCGCGTTCCTGATGGGCTGCGTGCTCATCAGCATCGTCATGGAGCGCAAGGTGCTGGGCTGGATGCAGTTGCGCATCGGCCCGAACCGGCACGGCCCCTGGGGCATGCTCCAGTCGCTCGCCGACGGCGTGAAGCTGATGTTCAAGGAGGACATCACCGTCAAGGGCGCCGACAAGGCGCTGTACATCCTGGCGCCGATCCTCGCCGCCGCGCCGGCGTTCATGGCGATCGCCGTGATCCCCTTCGGCCCGGCCGACGACCCGGTCAGCGTCTTCGGCACCGAGACCGTCCTTCAGCTCACCGACCTCCCGGTGGCGCTGCTGTACGTGCTGGCCACCGCGGCGATCGCGGTCTACGGCACGGTCCTGGCCGGCTGGTCGTCCAACTCGACCTACCCGCTGCTGGGCGGCGTCCGCGCCACGGCGCAGATCATCTCCTACGAAGTCGCGATGGGCCTGTCCTTCGCGGCCGTCTTCCTGTACTCCGGCTCGATGTCCACCTCGGCCATCGTGGACGCGCAGAGCGACCGGTGGTTCGTGATCCTGCTGCCGGTGTCGTTCCTCATCTACATGATCTCGATGGTGGGCGAGGCACACCGGCCGCCGTTCGACATGCCGGAGTCCGAGGGCGACCTCGTCGGCGGGTATCTCACGGAGTACTCGTCGATCAAGTTCGCCTTCTTCATGCTCTCCGAGTACATCCACACCGTCACGGTCTCCGCCCTGATGGTGACCCTCTTCCTCGGCGGCTGGCGGGCCCCGGCGCCGCTGAGCTTCTGGGAGGGCGCCCACTCCGGCTGGTGGCCGCTGCTGTGGTTCACCGCCAAGCTGGTCTGCGTCATCTTCTTCTTCGTCTGGATCCGCGGCGCGCTGCCCCGCGTGCGCTACGACCAGTTCATGGTGCTGGGCTGGAAGGTGCTCATCCCCATCGCCCTGGTCTGGCTGATGCTGGTCGCCACCGTGCGGGCGATGCAGAACGAGGAGTACGAGTTCCGCGACATCGTGATGTGGGTGGCCGGCGGCGTGCTGCTGCTCCTCCTGCTCTCCTTCGTCGTGGACTTCTTCCGCGACCGGGCCGACCAGCGCCGCGAGGAGGCCGAGGCCGCGCGGCCGGCGGAGCCGTTCGACCCGATGGCCGGCGGGTACCCCGTGCCGCCGCTGCCGGGCCAGACCCTGCCGCCCGTGCCCCGGCGCCCCTCGCGGGCCGGCCGGGCCACCGCCGGCGTCGCCGCCGACACCCCCGGATCCACCTCGGCAAGCACCGAACCAGGAAGGGAGGGCGACGATGCCTGAGATCCACAACCCTGTGGGCGGCTTCGGCGTGACCTTCAAGGCCATGTTCAAGAAGCGGCTCACCGAGCAGTACCCGGAGGAGAAGAAGCCCACGGCGCCCCGCTTCCACGGCCGCCACCAGCTGAACCGGCACCCGGACGGCCTGGAGAAGTGCATCGGCTGCGAGCTGTGCGCCTGGGCCTGTCCGGCGGACGCCATCTACGTGGAGGGCGCGGACAACACCGAGGAGGAGCGGTACTCCCCGGGCGAGCGCTACGGCCGCGTCTACCAGATCAACTACCTGCGCTGCATCCTGTGCGGCCTGTGCGTGGAGGCGTGCCCCACCCGGGCGCTCACCATGACCAACGACTACGAGCTGGCCGACCGGACCCGCGCCTCCCTGATCTACACCAAGGAGGAGCTGCTCGCCGGCCTGGAGGACACCATGGTCCCCCCGCCGCACGCCATGTACCCCGGCGCGGACGAGCAGGCGTACTACCGGGGCGAGGTGCGCGGCGCCGCCCCCGGCACCGTGCGGCAGCGGGTCACCGGGGAGCAGCTGGCCGACGACGACGCCGTGTCCGCCGCCACCCGGCTGCACGACCCGGCCACCGACCGCGGCTCCTCGGAGGTGGAGGTATGAGCGCCCTCGCCACCGCCCTCGCGGCGGAGACGTCCACCTCGACCGGCGAGGCCGTGCAGTTCTGGCTGCTGGGCCCGCTGGCCGTGGCGGGCGGGCTCGGCACCGTGCTGATGCGCCGCGCGGTGCACTCGGCGCTCTGCCTGGCCGGCACGATGGTGATCCTGGCGACGTTCTACCTCGCCAACGGCGCCTACTTCCTCGGCATGGTGCAGATCGTCGTCTACACCGGCGCAGTCATGATGCTGTTCCTCTTCGTGCTGATGCTCGTCGGCGTCAGCAGCGCCGACTCGCTGAAGGAGACGCTCAAGGGACAGCGCTGGCTGGCCGGGGGATGCGGGCTCGGGCTCGGGCTGCTGCTGATCGCGGGCATCGGCCAGGCGTCCACCGGCTCCTTCACCGGCCTGTCGGAGGCCAACGCCGGCGGCAACGTCCAGGGCCTGGCCTCGCTCCTCTTCACCCGCTACGTGGTGGCGTTCGAGGTGACCGGCATCCTGCTGACCATCGCCGCCGTCGGCGCCACCCTGCTGACGCACCGCGAGCGCATCGAGCGGATCAAGAGCCAGCGCGAGCAGGCCGTCGAGCGCGTCCGCGGCGCCCACGTGCCGCCGCTGCCCGCGCCCGGTGTCTACGCCCGGCACAACGCGGTCGACCTTCCCGGCCTGCTGCCCGACGGCACCCCGGCCGAGCTGACGATGAACGAGACGCTGCGCGGGCGCGGCCAGATCCGCGAGGTGCACCGGCAGTCGGTGGCCGACGTGGCGGCGCTGGAGGCCCGCGCCGCCGGATACCACGGCCAGACGTACATGGCGGGCCCGCGCGGGCCCCGGAGCGTCACCGCGCTGGAGACCACCGGTCAGCCGGACGCGTCGCGGGCCGTGACCGACCCGCGCGACACCGACGGCACCGGCACCGAGGAAGCCGAGGAGGCCCGCCGGTGAACCCGGAGAACTACCTGTTCCTGTCGGCCCTGCTGTTCACGCTCGGCGCCTGCGGCGTCCTGCTGCGGCGCAACGCCATCGTGGTGTTCATGTGCGTGGAGCTGATGCTCAACGCCGCCAACCTCGCGCTGGTCACCTTCTCCCGCATGCACGGCAACCTCGACGGCCAGATCATGGCCTTCTTCGTCATGGTGGTGGCCGCCGCCGAAGTCGTGGTCGGGCTGGCCGTCATCGTCACCGTCTACCGGTCGCGCCACTCGGCCTCGGTCGACGACGCCAGCCTGATGAAGCTCTAAAGGGGTCAGAACAGTGGAGTCATTGATCGGACTGCTCGTCGGCGCGCCGCTCCTCGGCGCCGCCCTGCTCCTGGTGGGCGGGCGGCGCCTGGACCGGGTGGGCCACTGGCTGGCGACCGCCCTGGCCGCGACATCGTTCGTCCTCGCCACCGTGCTCTTCCTCGACCTGCTGGAGAAGGAGGGCGAGGAACGCACGCTCCACCAGCACCTGTTCAGCTGGGTGCCCGTCGCGGACTTCCGGGCGGACGTGGCGTTCCAGCTCGACCAGCTCTCGATGACCTTCGTGCTGCTGATCACGAGCGTGGGCACGCTGATCCACCTCTACTCGGTCGGCTACATGGCGCACGACGAGCGGCGGCGGCGCTTCTTCGCCTATCTCAACCTGTTCCTCGGGGCGATGCTGCTGCTGGTCCTCGCGGACAACTACCTGCTGCTGTACGTCGGCTGGGAGGGCGTCGGTCTGGCGTCGTTCCTGCTGATCGGCTTCTGGCAGCACAAGCCGAGCGCGGCCACGGCGGCGAAGAAGGCGTTCATCGTCAACCGGGTCGGTGACGTCGGCCTGTCGATCGCCATCCTGCTGATGTTCACGACGTTCGGCACGTTCGCCTTCGAGCCGGTCCTCGACAACGCCACGCGGACCGGCGAGGCCACGCTGACCGGCATCGGGCTGATGCTGCTGCTGGCCGCCTGCGGCAAGTCGGCGCAGGTGCCGCTGCAGTCCTGGCTCGGGGACGCGATGGAGGGCCCGACGCCGGTCTCGGCGCTGATCCACGCGGCGACGATGGTGACCGCGGGCGTGTACCTGGTCACCCGCTCCGGCGCGATCTTCGACGCGGCGCCCGACGCGCAGACCGCGGTGGTCGCGGTCGGCGCGGTGACGCTGCTGTTCGGTGCGATCATCGGGTGCGCGAAGGACGACATCAAGAAGGCCCTGGCCGGGTCCACCATGTCGCAGATCGGCTACATGATGCTGGCCGCCGGCCTCGGCCCGGTCGGCTACGTCTTCGCGATCATGCACCTGGTGACGCACGGCTTCTTCAAGGCGGGGCTCTTCCTCGGCGCCGGTTCGGTCATGCACGCCATGAACGACGAGGTCGACATGCGGCGGTACGGGGGCCTGCGCCGGCACATGCCGGTCACCTTCGTCACGTTCGGCCTGGCCTATCTGGCGATCATCGGCTTCCCGTACCTGTCCGGGTTCTTCTCCAAGGACGAGATCATCTACGCCGGGTTCAGCAAGGGCGGCACCGAGGGCTGGATCCTCGGCGGCGTGATGCTGCTGGGCGCGGCGCTGACCGCGTACTACATGACGCGGATCATGCTGCTGACGTTCTTCGGCGAGAAGCGGTGGCAGCCGGACGCGCACGGCCACGAGCCGCACCCGCACGAGGCGCCGCTGTCCATGACGGTCCCGATGATCCTGCTGGCCTTCGGCTCGGTCTTCGCCGGCTTCGCGTTCGACGCGGGCGAGCGGTTCGTCCACTGGCTGGAGCCGGTCACGGGCCTGGAGCACGGCGACTCGCCGGTCAGCCACGGCACGGTCGGGCTGGCCGCGACCGCCGTGATGCTCACCGGGGTGGCCGGCGCCTGGTTCCAGTACGGCCGCCGGCCGGTGCCGGTGGTCGCGCCCACGGGCCGGCTGGTCACCCGCGCGGCCCGGCGCGACCTGCTCCAGGACGACTTCAACCACGCCGCGTTCGTCACTCCGGGGAACTACCTCACCCGCGGTCTGGTCTACCTCGACCACAAGCTGGTCGACGGTCTGGTCAACGGCACGGCCGCCTCGTTCGGCGGGTTGTCCGGGCGGCTGCGGCGGGTCCAGAACGGATTCGCCCGGTCGTACGCGGTCTCCATGTTCGGGGGAGCGGCCCTGCTCATCGCCGCGACCCTGCTGATGAGGGCGGTCTGAGAGGTCTGATATGTCTTTTCCCCTGCTGACGGCCACGGCCCTCACCCCGGCCATCGGCGCGATCGCCACGGCCGCGGTGCCCGCCGCGCGGCGCGCCGCCGCCAAGTGGATCGCGCTGCTGTTCGCGCTGGCGACGGCCGGGATGGCCGCCGCGGTGCTGGTGCGCTTCGACACCGGGCCGGGCGCCGACCGGTTCCAGCTCACCGAGTCCCGGTCCTGGATCGAGGACTTCGGGGTCCGCTACGAGCTGGGCGTGGACGGCATCGGCGCGGTGCTGATCGCGCTGACCGCGGTGCTGGTCCCGTTCCTCATCGGCGCCGGCTGGAACGACGCCGACCCGGCGGAGAGCGAGACCCCGGCAACCCGGCGCCGGCGGCCCACCCAGGGCTTCTTCGCGCTGATGCTGATGGTCGAGGCGATGGTCGTCATGTCCTTCGCCGCCACCGACATCTTCCTCTTCTACATCTTCTTCGAGGCCATGCTCATCCCGATGTACTTCCTCATCGGGGGCTTCGGGGACCGGGCCGGTGAGCTGGACGAGGAGGGCCAGTCGCGGCAGCGGTCGTACGCGGCCGTCAAGTTCCTCCTCTACAACCTCGCCGGCGGCCTGGTCATGCTGGCCGCGGTGATCGGGCTGTACGTGGCGACCGCCGACCAGCTGGAGACCGGGACGTTCTCGCTCCAGACGATCCTGCAGGCGCGGGCCTCGGGCGAGCTGGACCTGGCGACGGGCACCGAACGGTGGCTGTTCCTGGGCTTCTTCCTCGCCTTCGCCATCAAGGCGCCGCTGTGGCCGCTGCACACCTGGCTGCCCAACGCCATGGGCGAGTCGACGGCGCCGGTGGCCGTGCTGATCACCGCCGTCGTGGACAAGGTCGGCACCTTCGCGATGCTCCGCTACTGCCTCGGGCTCTTCCCCGAGGCCAGCGACTGGGCGACACCGGTGGTGCTGGTGCTGGCGCTGACCAGCATCGTCTACGGCGCGCTGCTGGCGCTGGGGCAGCGGGACATGAAGCGGCTGATCGCCTACGCGTCCGTGAGCCACTTCGGGTTCATCGTGCTGGGCGTCTTCGTGATGACCAGCCAGGGGCAGGGCGGCGCCACGCTCTACATGATCAACCACGGCGTGGCCACGGCCGCGCTGATGCTGGTCGCCGGGTTCCTGATCTCGCGGCGCGGCTCGCGGCTCATCGCGGACTACGGCGGGGTGCAGAAGACGGCGCCGCTGCTGGCCGGAACCTTCCTCATCGGCGGGCTGGCGACGCTGTCGCTGCCCGGCACCGGCCCGTTCATCAGCGAGTTCCTGGTCCTGGTCGGCACGTTCGCCCGGTACGAGGCCGTCGGCATCATCGCCTGCACCGGCATAGTGCTGGCGGCGCTGTACGTGCTGGTGCTCTACCAGCGGACCATGACCGGCCCGGTGAAGGCCGGTCTGGAGAAGCTGCCGGACCTGCGGGTGCGGGAGCTGGCGGTGGTCGTCCCGCTGATCGGCCTGCTGATCTTCCTGGGCGTCTACCCCAAGCCGCTCACCGACATCGTCAACCCGGCGGTCGAACACACGCTGTCCGACGTGGACCGGGCCGATCCCGAACCACACGTTGTCCCTGAAGTGGAGGCGGCCGAATGAACCCGGGCGAGCTTGAGGCTCCGGCCATCGAGTGGGTCGCGCTCTCGCCGAGCCTGATCGTGTTCGGCGCCGCCGTCATCGGCGTGCTGATCGAGGCGTTCGCGCCGCGCCGCTCCCGCTACCCCGCCGAGGTCGTCCTCTCGGCGGTCGCGCTGGCCGGGGCGTTCGCCGCGGTGATCGGACTGGCGGCCGACGGCCGGGCCACCAGCGAGGCGCAGATCGCGGGCATGGGCGCGCTGGCGGTGGACGGGCCGGCGCTGTTCCTCCAGGGGATCATCCTGCTGGTCGGCCTGGTCTCGGTGTTCATGTTCGCGGAGCGGCGGCTCGAACCGGCCGCGCACGGCAGGCCGGTGGACTCCTTCGCCGCCCAGCCGGCGGCGGTGCCGGGCGGCACGGCGGAGCGGGAGGCGGTGCAGGCCGGTCACACCACGACCGAGATCTTCCCGCTGCTGCTGTTCGCGGTCGGCGGGATGCTGCTCTTCCCGATGGCCAACGACCTGCTGGTGCTCTTCATCGCGCTGGAGGTGCTGTCGCTGCCGCTCTACCTGCTGTGCGCGCTGGCCCGCCGGCGGCGGCTGCTGTCGCAGGAGGCCGCCGTCAAGTACTTCCTGCTGGGCGCCTTCGCCTCGGCGTTCCTGCTGTTCGGCGTCACCATGCTCTACGGCTACGCGGGCACCCTGTCGTACGCGGGCATCGCGGACGTCGTCGGCGGCCGGCCCGCCGAGATGGACCCGGGCCTGGCCTCCACCATGGGCAACGACGCGCTGCTGCTGATCGGCGGGGCCATGGTGACGATGGGTCTGCTGTTCAAGGTCGGCGCGGTGCCGTTCCACATGTGGACCCCGGACGTGTACCAGGGCGCCCCGACGCCGGTCACCGGCTTCATGGCCGCCGCCACCAAGGTCGCCGCCTTCGGCGCGCTGCTGCGGCTGCTGTACGTGGTGCTGCCGGGGCTGCGGTGGGACTGGGAGCCGGTGCTGTGGGGCGTGGCGATCGCGTCCATGGTGGCGGGCGCGGTCATCGCCATCACGCAGACGGATGTGAAGCGGCTGCTGGCGTACTCGTCGATCGCGCACGCCGGGTTCATCCTGTCCGGTGTGGTGGCGGTGAGCGAGGACGGGGTGTCGTCGGTGCTGTTCTACCTGGCGGCCTACTCGTTCGTGACGGTCGGCGCGTTCGCCGTGGTGACGCTGGTGCGGGACGCCTCGGGCGAGGCCACGCACCTGTCCAAGTGGGCAGGGCTCGGCCGCCGTTCGCCGCTGCTGGCGGCGGTCTTCGCGCTGTTCCTGCTGGCGTTCGCCGGGATTCCGCTCACCTCGGGCTTCGCCGGGAAGTTCGCGGTGTTCCGGGCGGCGGCGGACGCGGGCGCGATGGGCCTGGTGATCGTCGGCGTGCTGGCCTCGGCCATCGCCGCGTTCTTCTACATCCGGGTCATCGTGCTGATGTTCTTCAGCGAGCCGAAGGCGGACGGGCCGTCCGTGGTCATCCCGAGCCCGCTGACGATGTCGGTGGTCGGTCTGGCGGCGGCGGTGACGGTGGCGCTGGGCGTCGCGCCGCAGTTCTTCCTCGATCTGGCGGGCGACGCCGGGGTGTTCGTGCGCTGAGCCCCCGCCCGGCGAGGCGTGTGACGGTGGCCCGGAACCCGCGTGGGGTCCGGGCCACCGTCGTGCCTCCTCGCGGGCCGCCGAGGTATCCCGGCGGCCGGTGTGCCCCGTCAGTACCGGGTGTCGTAGACCTCGGTGGTGCCGGAGCCCCAGACGACGGTGAGCGTGCTGCCCTCCAGGGACAGCGTGGCCTGGGTGTCCGGCCACAGCACCTCGCCGAACTGGTTGCACTCGACGGTGATGGTGTTGCCGGAGAGCGTGCCGTAGCAGACGTCGCCCTCCACACCGCTGTCCTCGACGTACGTGACGGAGGAGCCGGTGAACGACATGGAGCTGCCGTCCACGGTGACGTTCTCCATCCACATGCCGTCCAGTTGCCCGGGGGTGAAGGCGGAGCCCCCGCCCGAGTCGCCGCCACCGGAGACGGCCCCGCTGTCCCCGCCGCCGGCGGCAGCCGCCGCGCTCTCGCCCCCGCTGTCCCCGCCGCCGGAGTCGGCGCCCGGCATGGGGATTTCCCCGATCTCCCCGCCGCCGGCGGCAGCCGCCGCGTCCTCGCCCCCGCTGTCCCCCCCGCCCTGCTGACCCGCGTTGCCGCCCGGCGCGAACGGGTTGGCGCCGTTGTCGTCGTCACCGCAGCCGCTGAGCAGAAGCGTCGCCACAGCGACGGCGGGCAGGGCGATCCGTATGGACCTGCGCATTGATGTCCCCTCGTTTGTGTACTTGGTCCGGCAGGTTACCGGGGCGGTGGGCCGGGTAGACCGGAGCGTTACATGGCCATGGCAATCGCCGCCGAGCTGATACGTCCGTCGCCACCCGCGCGCATCCGGTGCCCGTCCCGTGAGGGGTCCGGGACACCGGCCGACCCCCGGGAGATGACCGCGGCCCGGTCCCCGCGCGGGAACCGGGCCACGGTCGTGCCTCCTGAAAATCCGCCGGGGCCTCGGCTCAGTAGCCGAGGTCCTCCAGCTCCTGCTCCAGGTCCTCCAGGTCGCCCATGTCACCGAGGTCGACGTCACCGAACGAGGTGAAGGTCTCGGTGGTGCCGGAGGCCCAGACGACGGTGAGCGTCTCGCCGTCCAGGGTCATGGTGGCCTCGGTGTCGGGCCACATCTCGGCGCCGAGCTGGGTGCACTCGACGGTGAAGCCGGTGTCGTTCACGGTGCCGGAACAGAGGTCGCCCTCCTCGAGGTCGTCCTCGATGTAGGTGACCGAGCCGGAGGAGAACATCAGCGAGCTGTCCTCGGGGTTGGTGCCCTCGAGCCACATGCCTTCGAGCTGCTCCGCGGTGGGGGCCGAGCCGCCCTGGCCGCCGGAGTCGCCGCCGCTCGCACCCTCGGCGCCGCTCTCCCCGCCGTCGGAGCCGCCGGTGGCCTCCTCGCCGCCGGACTCCGCGCCGCCCTGCTCCTGGCCGCCGTCGGCACCCGGGACGGGGCCGTTGCCGCCGTCGCTGTCGTCGTCGCCGCAGCCGCTGAGCAGAAGAGCCGCCGCCGCGACGGCGGGCAGGGCGATCCGTATGGACGTACGCATTGCTGTCCCCTCGATTTCGAACGTGGTCACGGCAGGTTACACGCGTCACCTACCGGGCAGACGAGAGTGTTACATGTCTATGGCAAAAGCCGCTGACCTGATACGCGGGCCCGACCTGCCCGGATGTCCTGCCGATCCGCGCGGCGGCGGGTCCGCTGCCGCCGCCGGGGGCGGCGAAACGCACGAAGCTTTTTCTTCCGCTAGGTAACGTGGCGTATCCGTAAGGGACTTGGCAGGCCCATGGCCGACCGGGCGCGCGGTGCCACGACGGCCCCGTGTGCCTGCCGCTTCGGCGGGGTCCTCATGCCGGGGGAGCCGGCACCACCCGTCCCGTTACCTCGCCGAGACCGATGCGTGACCCGGCGGGGCCGGGTGCCCAGGCGGAGATGGTCACCTCGTCGCCGTCCTGGAGGAAGGCGCGGGTGCCGCCGTCCGGCAGCGTCAGCGGGTCCCGGCCGCCCCACGTCAGTTCCAGCAGCGAGCCGCGCTGTCCCGGCTCCGGGCCGCTGACCGTCCCGGAGGCGAAGAGGTCGCCGGTGCGCAGGCTCGCGCCGTTCACGGTGAGATGTGCCACCTGCTGGGCGCCGGTCCAGTACATGGTGGCGAACGGCGGCTCGGAGATCGGGTGGCCGTTGAGCCGCACGGTCAGCCGGAGGTCGAGGCCGCCGGGTTCGAGGCCGCTGTCGTCCAGGTAGGGCAGCAGCGGGCGGTCGCGCGGGGGCGGCGGCACGCGGGCCGCGTCGAGGGCGTCGAGGGGCGTGATCCAGGGGGAGACGGAGGTGGCGAAGGACTTGCCGAGGAACGGGCCGAGCGGCACGTACTCCCACGCCTGGATGTCGCGCGCGGACCAGTCGTTGAGCAGGCAGACCCCGAAGACGTGGTCGCGGAAGGCGGTTTGCGGCACGGGCCGGCCCAGGGGCGAGGGGGTGCCGACGACGAAGCCGACCTCCGCCTCGATGTCCAGCCGCCGGGTGGGCCCGAAGGCGGGGGTGTCGGTGCCCGTGGGCGGGCGGCCCTGGCCGCGCGGGCGGACGACCGGGGTGCCGGAGACCACGACGGTGCCGGCGCGGCCGTGGTAACCGATGGGCAGGTGTTTCCAGTTGGGGGTCAGCGCCGCCCCGTCCGGGCGGAGGATGCGGCCGACGTTGGTGGCGTGGTGCTCGCTGGCATAGAAGTCGACGTAGTCGGCGACCTCGAACGGGAGGTGGAGGGTGACGGCGTCGAGCGGGAGCAGCAGCGGTGCCACGGTGGCGCGGTGTTCCGGCGCGGCGAGCCAGGCGCGCAACTCGGCGCGCACGGCCCGCCAGACCGGACGCCCGGCCGCGAGCAGGGGGTTGAGGGAAGGGGCGGCGAGCAGGCCGGCGTGCGGGGAGCGGAACGCGCGGGCGGCGGCGCCCGCGTCGAGCACGGCGTCCCCGTACCGCACGCCGATCCGCCGCGCGCCGGGCCCGCCGGGGTCCCCGGCGGGGCTGAAGAGGCCGTAGGGAAGGTTGTCCGGACCGAACAGGCCGGGCTCCGGGAAGGCGTCTGGCATGGCGCCACCCTAGACGGGCCCGAATCGGTACGTCCCGGTGGCGATCTCCCCCAGGCGTGGCCGCCTGGGAGGTGTCCCCACGGACCGGTTACGCTGCCGGAGACAACTCACCGGACACAGGGGAGAACGCTCGTGATCGTCGTGGGTCCTTTCGGGGTGAGCGTGCGGGATGAGGCCCTGAACGCCGATCTTCAGGCGGGTCTGGCGGCTGTCGAGGCAAGGCTGTTCGAGGCCACCAAGAGCGACGTTCCCTTCATCACGGAGACCGCGCAGCATCTGGTGCGCGCGGGGGGCAAGAGATTCAGGCCCTTGCTGCTGCTGCTGGCCGCGCAGTTCGGCGATCCGCACGCGCCGGGCGTCGTTCCCGCGGCCGTGGTGGTGGAGCTGACGCACCTGGCCACGCTGTACCACGACGACATCATGGACGAGGCCGAGATGCGGCGGGGCGTCCCCAGCGCGAACGCCCGCTGGGACAACTCGGTGGCAGTGCTCACGGGGGACTTCCTCTTCTCCCGGGCGTCGGCGATAGCGGCCGACCTGGGGACCGACGCGGTGCGCATCCAGGCGGAGGCGTTCCAGCGGCTGGTGACCGGTCAGATCCAGGAGACCGCGGGGCCGCGCGAGGGCGAGGACCCGATAGCGCACTATCTGGAGGTCATCGCGGGCAAGACCGCGTCGCTGATCTCGGTGGCCGGGCGGCTGGGTTCGCTGATGTCCGGCGCGTCCGATTCCGTGACGCACGTGCTGGCCACGTACGGGGAGCGGATCGGGACGGCGTTCCAGCTCGCCGACGACGTGCTGGACATCGCGAGCGACGGCCGGGAGTCGGGCAAGACGCCGGGGACCGACCTGCGGGAGGGCGTGGCCACGCTGCCGGTGCTGCGGCTGCGGGAGCTGGCGGCCGAGGGCGGCTCGCGGGAGGACCGCGAGCTGTGCGAGCTGCTCGACGGTGATCTGACGGATGACGCGCGTCACGCCGAGGCGCTGGCCCGGCTGCGCGCCCACCCGGCGCTCGGCATCGCCAAGAGCGACGCGTGGTCGTACGCGCGGCTGGCCCGGCAGGCCCTGGACCCGCTGCCGGACATTCCCGCCAAGGAGGCGCTCGCCCACCTCTGCGACGTGGTCGCGGACCGTACGGTCTAGGAGCGCCCGCCGCGTCGTTTTCCGGTGCGAACCCTGACCCGGTGGGGGACAACCCCTACGGGTCGGGTCAGGGATGGCGCGTTTGCACTCATCCCCTGGTCGTACGCGGATGCCAACTCTTGGCGGATGACCGCTGCGCCCCGGCCTGTTGGAATAGATGGTGCCGAGTGGCGAGTGGAGGGGCATCTGATGGCTTTGAACAACACTGTGCGGCGTGCGGCCGTCCCGGTGGCGGTGGTGGCCGGGATCGCGGCGGTCGGTGCCGGTCTGTGGCCCGCGATCGCCAGCGACGGCGGCCCGGATCTGCCGGATGTCACGGCGGAGGAGCTGCTGGCCCGCGTCGCGGAGTCGGAGACCGCTCAGCTCTCGGGCACCGTCCAGGTCGACGCGGACCTGGGCATACCGGACCTGGGCGGGATGCTGAGCGGGGTGCTCAGCGGGATGGAGGGCCCGGCGGGCAGGCTCGCCGAGCTGGCCGCCGGGGAGAGCACCCTGCGGGTCGCGGTGGACGGACCGGAGCACCAGCGGCTGGCGGTGGTCAGCGGCTCCGAGGAGTTCGCGCTGATTCACAACGGCGACGAGCTGTGGGCGTACGACTCCAGCAGCAACACGGTGCTGAGCGCCGAGGTGCCGGAGGGGGTCGAGGCGGAGGAGCGGGACGCGGCGGAGTGGCTGGGGGGCCTCACGCCGCGGCAGGCGGCCGAGCGGTTCCTTCAGGCCGCGGGCGAGCACGCGGACATCTCGGTGGCCGGCACGGCCCGGGTGGCCGACCGCGGCGCCTACCAGCTCCTGGTCGAGCCCACGGGGGAGGCGGCTGCGGAGAGCGGCGTGGAGTCGGTGCGGATCTCGATCGACGCCGAGACCGGGGTCCCGCTGGCCCTGACGGCGGAGGCCGACGGCGGCCGGTCGCTGGACGTGGCCTTCTCCCAGATCGACTACGCGAAGCCGGCGGGCGGGGTCTTCGACTTCACCCCGCCGAGTGACGCGGAGGTCCTGGAGGTCAACCCGGAGGAGCCCCTGGGCATCCTTCCCGACCTCCTGCCGGACGCCCTCGGCAGGTAGCCCCGACGGGGGCCCGTGAGGGCGTTGGCCGGGCCGCCGCCGACAGGGGTGGGAGCGGCGGCCCGGCGAAACACCGAGGCGCGGGGGCAGGGGCGGGGGCTGCCCCCGCGCACTCTTCACCGTGTGCGCGGCTCACCGCGTGGCGCGGCGTCGCGGCGAGCCGTCAGCTCACGCAGAATTCGTTCGACTCGGGGTCGAGCATGATCCACCAGTGGCCCGCCGGGCCCTGGTCGTGCTCCTCGACGCGGGTGGCGCCCAGCTTCTCCAGGCGGCTGACCCGCTCCTCCAGCGTGCCCCGCTCGCCGTGGATGTCGATGTGCAGACGGTTCTTGACGGTCTTGGGCTCGGGGACGTCCTGGAAGAGCAGCCGTCGGCCGCGGCCGATGCCGGTCGCCTCGTCGTAGGGGTCGTCGGGGTGGCGGACGGCGGCGAAGCCGCGGAAGGTCGCGCGTCCGCCGTGCTCCCTGATCCGGTCGGGACCGATCTGGCCGGCGGCCAGCAGCCGTTCGATCAAGGCGCTGTTGTCCTCCACCTCGTACTCCAGGGCGGCGGCCCAGAAGTCGGCGAGCGCGGGGGCGTCCCTGGTGTCGATGACCAGCTTCCAGTCAAGTGCCATGTAACTAGTTATAGTAGTTACATGACGTCGTCCGCAACAGGTCTCGTCCTGCGCGCCGCCTCCGGCGCGCCGTACCGGTTCGATCCCGGCGCCCTGTGCCTGGAGCTGCTGCCGACCGGCGGCCCCGGCGCGTTCGCGCGGTACGAGGTGCTGCACGAGCCCGCCGACCTGGCCGACTGGGCCGGGCGCTGCCGCCTGACGCCGACGCCCGCCGTGGAGGTGACGCCCGCCGACCTGACCGCGGCCAGAGCGCTGCGGGACGCCCTGTGGCGGCTGGCCGTGGCGCGTGCCGAGGGCGCCGCCGCGCCGAGCGCCGATCTCGCCGTCGTCAACGCGTCCGCCGCCCGCCCGCCGCTGGCCCCGGTGATCGGCCCGGACGGGGAGCGGGCGTGGACCGGCGCGCTGACCGGCGAGCGGCTGCTCGCCACGGTCGCGCGGGACGCGGTGGAACTGCTGACCGGCCCGTTCCGGGACCGGATCAGGATGTGCGCGGGGGACAACTGCTTCCTCGTCTACGTGGACACCTCACGGCCGGGCAGCCGCCGCTGGTGCTCGATGGAGCACTGCGGCAACCGCCACAAGGTGCGGGCCCTGCGGGCCCGCCGTTCCGGGGAGCCCGGCGGGGCCGGGCCGCCCTGACGAGCCGGTTCAGCCGAGGGAGGCCAGCAGCTCGCGGCAGGCCCGCTCGCAGCGGCGGCAGGCCTCCGCGCAGACGCGGCAGTGGTCGTGCCGGGAGGCGTGCCGCTCGCACTCCTCGGCGCACGCCTTGCAGACCGTGGCGCACGCGGTGAGCTGCGCGCGGGTCACGTTCGCGTCGTAGCCGGTGTGCCGGGAGAGCACGCGGGCCGTCGCCTCGCAGATGTCCGCACAGTCCAGGTCGGTGCGGACGCACTTCACCAGGTCCGCCACCTGCCGCTCGGACAGGCAGGAGTCCGCGCAGGCGGTACACGCCTGGGCGCAGGCCACGCACTCCTCGATACAGCGCCTGAGCTGGTCCCGGTCCACCCGGCCGAGGTCGGCGGGGTAGGTGGCCAGCATGTCGTCGATCGCCATCGTCATGATCCATCACTCCCGGATGGTGCCGGAAAAGAGCCGTTCTGTCCCGCTCCGGGTAACCGGTGGGCGGGAGGGGGAAACGGCTCAGTCCGTCACCACGGCCGGGCGCGGCTCGGCCACCGCGGGGGTGTGCCGGGCGACGGCGGCCGTCCTGCGGTTGCGGCGCGCCTGGCGCAGCGCGTCCCACGTCAGCATGCACAGCGCCGTCCACACCAGCAGGAACCCGGCCCAGCGCTCCGGCGGCATCTCCTCGTGGAAGGCCAGCACGCCCAGCAGGAACATGGTGGTCGGCGCGATGTACTGCATCAGCCCGATCGTGGACAGCGGCACGCGGACGGCGGCGGCCCCGAAGAAGATCAGCGGCAGCGCGGTGGCCAGCCCGCTGACCACCAGCAGCAGCGCGTGTCCGGTGCCCTCACCGGTGAACGTGGCGTCGCCGCGCGCCCCGAGCACGATCAGGAAGCCGAGCGCCGGCAGGAACTGCAGGGCGGAGTCGGCGCTGAAGCCCTCCAGCCCGTCCAGCGCGGTCCGCTTCTTGATCAGGCCGTACGTCGCGAAGCTGACGCTCAGCGCCAGCGCGATCCACGGCACCTGCCCGTAGGCGACGCTCATCACGACCACCGCCGCGCCCCCGACGCCGACGGCCGCCCACTGCACGGGCCGCAGCCGCTCCGACAGCAGCACCACGCCGAGCGCGATGGTGAGGAGGGGGTTGACGAAATACCCCAGGGAGGCCTCCAGCACCCGGTCCTCCGCGACGGCCCAGATGAAGATGTACCAGTTCACCGAGATGAGCGTCGCGGAGAGCGCCAGCATGCCCAGCCGCTTCGGCCGGCGCAGCAGCGGCCGTATCCAGCCCCAGTTCCGCACGGCGGCCAGCATCAGCAGGGCCGTGGGCAGCGACCACACCATGCGGTGGGCGAGCACCTCGCCGGCGGGCGTGCTGTCCAGCAGGTGCCAGTAGAGCGGGAGCAGCCCCCACATCCCGAACGCCGCCAGCCCGTAGGCCAGTCCCGCCCGGCTCGCCGTGCCGCCCCCTGCGCTCACCGCTGCCCTCCCCGTCGCCCGACGCCTCCCTGAACGTAGCGCCGCACGGGCGGGTTGTCATTCCCGTTTCGGGCTCATGGTGCTGTCGGGCGGCCGGGTGGCGGGGGGTGTCAGCCTTTGACGGTCCAGGTGTCGTTCCCGGTGAGCAGTGTGGCCAGGTCGCCCTTGCCGTGCCGTTCGACCGCCTGCTCGATCTGGTCGGCCATCAGGTCTTCGTAGACCGGGCGCCGGACGCTGCGCAGCACACCGACCGGGGTGCGGTGCAGGGTGTGCGGGTCGGCCAGCCGGGAGAGCGCGAACGCGGTGGTCGGGGACGCGGCGTGGGCGTCGTGGACCAGGATGCCGTCGGTGCCCTCGGCGGCGACGTCGACGACCTTCAGGTCGCCGGTGGCCGGGTCGCGCACCACGCCCTTGGAGCCGAGCCCGTCCGCGGCCGGGGCGCCGAAGCGGATCGGCTCCCCGTGCTCCAGCCGGATCACGGCCTCCAGCGCCTGGTCCTTGTCCTTGAGGGCCTCGAAGGCGCCGTCGTTGAAGATGTTGCAGTTCTGGTAGATCTCCACCAGCGCCGAGCCGTGGTGTCCGGCGGCGGCGCGCAGCACGCCGGTGAGGTGTTTGCGGTCGGAGTCGATGGTGCGGGCGACGAACGACGCCTCGGCGCCCAGTGCCAGCGAGACGGGGTTGAACGGGGTGTCCAGCGAGCCCATCGGCGTGGACTTGGTGATCTTGCCGGGCTCGGAGGTGGGCGAGTACTGGCCCTTGGTCAGCCCGTAGATCCGGTTGTTGAACAGCAGGATCTTCAGGTTGACGTTGCGCCGCAGGGCGTGGATGAGGTGGTTGCCGCCGATGGACAGCGCGTCGCCGTCGCCGGTGACGACCCATACCGACAGGTCCCGGCGGGCGGCGGCCAGGCCGGTGGCGATCGCCGGGGCGCGGCCGTGGATCGAGTGCATCCCGTAGGTGTTCATGTAGTACGGGAAGCGGGAGGAGCAGCCGATGCCGGAGATGAAGACGATGTTCTCCCTGGCCAGGCCTAGCTCGGGCAGGAAGCCCTGGACGGCGGCCAGCACGGCGTAGTCACCGCAGCCGGGGCACCAGCGGACCTCCTGGTCCGACTTGAAGTCCTTGGCGGACTGCCGGGTGTCGGCGGTGGGAACCAGGGACAGTGCGGTGCGGGCCTGGATGGGCGTCTCAGTGGACATCGTCGACAGCCTCCTTGAAAGCGGATGCGAGCTGCTCGGCCTTGAAGGGCAGGCCGGTGACCTGGGTGAGGGAACGCACGTCAACCAGGTACTTCGCGCGCAGCAGGGTCGCGAGCTGGCCGAGGTTCATCTCCGGCAGGACGACCCGGTCGTAGGCCCGCAGCACCTCTCCGAGGTTGGCGGGGAAGGGGTTGAGGTGGCGCAGGTGGGTCTGGGCGATGTGCCCGCCGGCCCGCCGGATGCGGCGGACGGCGGCGGTGATCGGCCCGAACGTCGAGCCCCAGCCCAGCACCAGCACCCTGGCCTGGCCGCTGGGGTCGTCCACGACGACGTCGGGGACCTCGATGCCGTCCGTCTTGGCCTGGCGGGTGCGGACCATGAAGTCGTGGTTGGCCGGGTCGTAGCTGATGTTGCCCGTGCCGTCCTGCTTCTCGATGCCGCCGACGCGGTGCTCCAGCCCCGGCGTGCCCGGGACCGCCCACGGCCGGGCCAGCGTCGCCTCGTCCCGCTTGTACGGCCAGAAGACCTCGGTGCCGTCGGCGAGCGTGTGGTTCGGCCCGGTGGCGAACTGCACGCGCAGGTCCGGCAGCGCCTCCACCTCCGGCACGCGCCACGGCTCGGAGCCGTTGGCCAGGTACCCGTCGGAGAGCAGGAAGACCGGGGTGCGGTAGGTCAGCGCGATGCGGGCCGCGTCCAGGGCGGCGGTGAAGCAGTCGCCGGGGGTGGCCGGGGCCACGATCGGCACCGGCGCCTCGCCGTTGCGCCCGTACATCGCCTGGAGCAGGTCCGCCTGCTCGGTCTTGGTCGGCAGGCCGGTGGACGGGCCGCCGCGCTGGATGTCGACGATGAGCAGCGGCAGCTCCAGCGAGACGGCCAGGCCGATCGTCTCCGACTTCAGCGCGACGCCGGGGCCCGAGGTGGTGGTCACGCCCAGCGCGCCGCCGAAGGCCGCGCCCAGGGCCGCGCCGATGCCGGCGATCTCGTCCTCGGCCTGGAAGGTGCGCACGCCGAAGTTCTTGTGCCGGGACAGCTCGTGCAGGATGTCCGAGGCCGGGGTGATCGGGTAGGACCCGAGGAACAGCGGCAGGTCGGCGCAGCGCGCGGCGGCGATCAGGCCGTAGGCGAGAGCCAGGTTCCCCGAGATGTTCCGGTAGGTGCCCGCAGGGAACGCGGAGGCGGCCGGCGCCACCTCGTAGGAGACGGCGAACTCCTCGGTGGTCTCCCCGAAATTCCACCCCGCGCGGAACGCGGTGACGTTGGCCTCGGCGATCTCCGGGCGCTTGGCGAACTTGGCCCGCAGGAACGCCTCGGTGCCCTCGGTCGGCCGGTGGTACATCCACGACAGCAGACCCAGCGCGAACATGTTCTTCGAGCGCCCGGCGTCCTTGCGCGTGAGATCGAAGTCCTTCAGCGCCTCGACCGTCAGCGTGGTCAGCGGCACCTTGTGCAGCGCGTACCCGTCGAGGGAGCCGTCCTCCAGCGGATTGCTTTCGTAACCGACTTTGGCCAGGGCGCGGGCACCGAACTCGTCCGTGTTCACGATCAGCTCGGCGCCGCGCGGCAGATCGGGCAGATTGGCCTTCAGCGCCGCCGGATTCATCGCCACCAGGACATTCGGGGCGTCACCCGGCGTCAGGATGTCGTGATCGGCGAAGTGGAGCTGGAAGGAGGAGACACCCGGAAGCGTCCCGGCCGGGGCACGGATTTCCGCCGGGAAGTTCGGCAGCGTCGACAGGTCATTCCCCAGGGAAGCCGTCTCGGAGGTGAAACGGTCACCCGTGAGCTGCATTCCGTCACCCGAGTCCCCGGCGAACCGGATGATCACCCGGTCCAGGCGCCGCACGTCCTTGGCGCTCCCGCTGTCCCGGTTTCCCTGGTCGACCTCAGTGGTCACTGCTCAGTCCTCCTTCGAGGCGGCTCATCTCGGCCATGGTACGTGGGTAAGGGTTGCCTACCTGAAGGTGATCACATGATGGGACGTATCCCTGTCCCATGGCGTTCCCGCACCCTCAACACGCCCCCCGTACCCGGCCCTTGGTCCGCTCACATCCCTGTTCCAGCCTGGCAGGACGCTAGGAATTGAGATAGGTCAGAACCGCCAAGACCCGCCGGTGATCTGTGTCACTCTGCGCCAAGCCGAGTTTCATGAAGATGTTGCTTACGTGCTTTTCGACCGCTCCGTGACTCACAACGAGTTGTTGAGCGATGGCCGAGTTCGTTCGGCCCTCCGCCATCAGACCTAGGACTTCCCTTTCCCGTGGCGTGAGCCCCGCGAGCACGTCCTGCTTGCGGCTGCGTCCGAGCAACTGCGCGACGACCTCCGGGTCGAGCGCCGTGCCGCCCGTCGCCACCCGCGCCACCGCCTCCACGAACTCGCTGACGTCCGCCACCCGGTCCTTCAGCAGGTACCCCACGCCCCGGCTGGACCCCGCGATCAGCTCCGTCGCGTACTGCTCCTCCACATACTGCGACAGCACCAGCACCCCGAGATCCGGGTACCGCTGCCGCAGCAGCACGGCCGCCCGCACGCCTTCGTCCGTGTGCGTCGGCGGCATCCGCACGTCCGCCACCACCACGTCCGGCGGCTCGCCCCCGTCCGCCAGCTCCCGCACCGCCCTGATCAGTGCTTCTCCGTCCCCGACCCCGGCGACGACGTCGTGCCCCCGGTCGTTCAGCAGCCGGGTCAGCCCCTCCCGGAGCAGCACCGAGTCCTCGGCGATGACTACCCGCACGTTCCACTCCCCGTTCGCGATGGCAAGCTCCCGCGAGCAGGATCTCACCTCCGCGCCGCGTCAGGGGGCCGGACGGTCCCGCCAGGGGAGGGCCGCCGTGACCGTGGTCGGCCCGCCGGCCGGGGACTCGATCGCCAGCAGCCCGTCGACGGCGGCGAGGCGTTCGGCGAGCCCGGCCAGGCCCGATCCGGCCGTCGCGTCGGCGCCGCCCCGGCCGTCGTCGGTGACCTGGAGCATCAGCCGGTCACCCGCCCGCCACACGTCGACCCCCGCCCGCCGCGCACCGCTGTGCTTGCTGACGTTCTGCAGCAGCTCCGAGGCCGTGAAGTAGGCGATGCCCTCGATCGCCGGAGCCGGACGCGACCCGAGCTCCACCTCCACCACCACCGGCACCGCGCAGCGCGAGGCGACGGCGGACAGCGCGGGGCCGAGTCCCCGGTCGGTGAGGATCGCCGGATGGATGCCCCGCGCGAGATCGCGCAGCTCCTGGAGGGCGAGCTTGACCTCGCCGTGCGCCTCCTCCACCATCCGTGCCGCCGTCTCCGGGTCCTCGGTCAGCTTCTCCTTCGCCAGCCCCAGATCCATCGCCAGCGCCACCAGCCGCGCCTGCGCCCCGTCGTGCAGATCCCGCTCGATCCGCCGCAGATCCGCCGCCGAGGTATCCACCACCACCGACCGGTCCGACTCCAGCTGCCACATCCGCGTCGCCGCCGCCGACGGGCCCAGCAGACCGGACACCAGCAGCCGGTCCACCGCCGCCATGCCCCGGATCAGGGGCGCCGCGGCGATCAGCACCAGCATCCCCAGCACCACGGCCATGATCACCTCGAACGGCCCGTCCCAGATCCAGCCGCCGCCCTCGCCGTCGGTGTTGACGCCCACCCCCGGCTCCTCGGTGAACGCGGGGATCGTCCAGAACCACAGCGGGTACGTCAGCATCGACCAGCCCGCCGCCCACAGCGCCGTCACCACCGAGAACGTGCACACCCCCCACGGCAGGTGCAGCAGCGCGTACGCCGCCGACCGCCACGACACGTTGCTGCGGAGCATCGCGCCCGTCCACGCCAGCGGACCCCGGCTCCCCCCGCGCGTCCGCAGCGGCTCGGGTTCGGCCACGTCCAGCCCCAGCAGCGCCCGCGCCCTGATCCGCTCCAGCCGCCCGAACAGGCGCAGGACCAGCAGCACCACCGCCATCAGCGGCAGCCCGACGAACGTCACCAGCAGCCCGCCGCTGACCGACAGGCCGGTCACCGCGACGACGAACCCGATCAGCGCCATCGGCAGGTTGAGCAGCCCGTACAGACCCTCCCGCCAGAAGCGGGCGGTGAAGGGCAGGCGCAGCACGGTCATCGCGGGGTCCCTTCCGGGGCGTCGGCGGGCCCCGACGGACGGTCCCGCCAGGGCAGTTCGGCGGTGACGGTGGTCGGCCCGCCGGCGGGGGAGTGGATGCCGAGGAGGCCGTCAACGGCGGCGAGGCGTTCGGCGAGCCCGGCCAGGCCCGATCCGGCCGTCGCGTCGGCGCCGCCCCGGCCGTCGTCGGTGACCTGGAGCATCAGCCGGTCGCCCGCCCGCCACGCGTCCACCGAGGCGTGCGCGGCGCCGCTGTGCTTGCTGACGTTCTGCAGCAGCTCCGAGGCCGTGAAGTACGCGATGCCCTCGATCGCCGGGGCCGGGCGGGCGTCCAGCTCCACGGTCACCCGGACCGGCACCGCGCAGCGCGAGGCGACGGCGGACAGCGCGGGACCGAGTCCCCGGTCGGTGAGGATCGCCGGATGGATGCCCCGCGCGAGATCGCGCAGCTCCTGGAGGGCGAGCTTGACCTCGCCGTGCGCCTCCTCCACCATCCGTGCCGCCGTCTCCGGGTCCTCGGTCAGCTTCTCCTTCGCCAGCCCCAGATCCATCGCCAGCGCCACCAGCCGCGCCTGCGCCCCGTCGTGCAGATCCCGCTCGATCCGCCGCAGATCCGCCGCCGAGGTGTCCACCACCACCGACCGGTCCGACTCCAGCTCGGCGATCCGCCGCTCCAGTTCGTCCGACGGCGACAGCAGGCCGCGCACCAGGGCCCGGTCCACGTTGGTCATCCAGCGCGCCAGCCACGGCAGCGCCGGCCAGGCCACGAAGAGCGAGACGAACGTCACCCAGCAGGCCAGCGTTGTCCACGGCAGCCGCACCACGAAGAACAGCGCGGACCGCCACCCCACCGGATCCTTCAGCCCGGCCCACACCCACCCGAAGAAGCCCGCGCCCCGCCGCGCGCCGCGCAGCGGGCTCGGCTCGTCGATCGGCAGCCGCAGCAGCTCCCGGGCGCGGGCCCGCTCCCAGGCGCCGAGGCGGCGGCAGCCGAGCAGTCCGGCGGCCAGCACCGGCAGGCCGATCACCGTGACGGAGAGCAGCGCCCCGACGTAGATCCACACCACCACGTAGCAGAACGCGAGCAGGTCGAGCGGCCAGCCCGACAGGAGATACCCGCACTCCCGCCAGGTCTGGGCGCCCAGCGGGGCGCGCGGCGGCGGCAGCGGCGCGGGGGTTTCGGCGGCGATGGCGCTGGTCATGGCCCCAAGACTGCCCGGCGGCCACCACGGCCGCCATGGGGTGGGTCGGTCAACCGCGGTGGGGCTATCCCCACCCCCGCGACCTCGGGGAAGGCCCCCCTGACGTCCCCACGGTGGTCACAAGCGGCCCACCACCGCCTAGACTCCCGTGCAGTCAGTCCCCCTGTCCCCGGTCGGAGGCCGAAACGTGCCCGACTACTTCCACGGCTACGCGGTCGTCGGTCTGGTCGCGGTCGTCGGCGTGCTGTTCGTGGCCGTCGCGTTCGGCGCGAACCGGCTGCTGAGGCCCGTGATCCCCACACAGGAGAAGCTGCTGACGTACGAGTCGGGCGTCGACCCGGTCGGCGAGGGCTGGGCCCACACGCAGGTGCGGTTCTACGTCTACGCCTTCCTCTACGTGATCTTCGCCGTCGACTCCGTCTTCCTCTTCCCGTGGGCGACGGTCTTCGCGGCGGACGGCTTCGGCGGCACCACGCTGGTGGAGATGTTCGTCTTCCTGGGCTTCCTCGGCGTCGGGCTGCTGTACGTGTGGAAGAAGGGGGTCCTGACATGGACGTGAGGCCGGTGAAGCCGGCGCTGGGGCCGCTGGCGCGGCTGGCGCCCGAGCCGATGAAGGTGGTCCTCAACTGGGGCCGCCGCTACAGCCTGTGGGTGTTCAACTTCGGACTCGCCTGCTGCGCCATCGAGTTCATCGCGGCGTCGATGGCGCGGCACGACTTCATCCGGCTCGGTGTGATCCCGTTCGCGCCGGGCCCGCGCCAGGCCGACCTGATGGTCGTCGCCGGAACGGTCACCGACAAGATGGCGCCCGCCGTGAAGCGGCTCTACGAGCAGATGCCGGAGCCGAAGTACGTGATCTCGTTCGGCGCCTGCGCCAACTGCGGCGGCCCGTACTGGGACTCGTACGCCGTGACGAAGGGCGTCGACCAGATCATCCCCGTCGACGTCTACGTGCCCGGCTGCCCGCCCCGGCCCGAGGCGCTGATGCAGGGCATCCTCACCCTCCAGGAGAAGATCGCGGCCGAGTCGGTGCCCGAGCGGTACGCCGCCTCCCCGGCGGCCCTGACCAGCGGCCTCGTCACCCCGGACCGGGGGAGCGGGCGGTGACCGTCGGCTGGCTGCCGCGTCCCGCCGAGGACATCTTCGGGGAGGGTGCCCGGGCGTCGGAGGCGTACGACGTGCTGACCGTGGACGTGCCGCCGGCCGCGTGGGCCGGCGCGCTGCGGACGGCGCGCGACGAGCTGGGCTGCACGTTCTTCGACTGGCTGAGCGCGGTGGACGAGCCGGGCACCGGTTTCCTCGTCTGCGCCCACGTCGCCGCGCTCGGCACCCCGCCGCGCCGCCTGCTGCTGCGCACCACCGTGCCGCACGAGAACGCGGCGCTGCCGACCGTGACCGGCGTGTACGCGGGCGCGGCGTGGCACGAGCGGGAGACGCGGGAGATGTTCGGCATCGACTTCCCCGGCCACCCGGAGCTGATCCCGCTGCTGCTGCCGGAGAACTTCGAGGGACACCCGCTGCGCAAGGACTTCGTCCTGGCGGCCCGCGTGGCCAAGGCGTGGCCCGGCGCCAAGGAGCCCGGCGAACCGGCCCACGGCGGCCCCAAGCGCCGCCAGATGCTGCCCCCCGGCGTCCCCGACCCGAACGAATGGGGCCCGCTGAAGGGGCAGCTCCCCGAGGGCCCGGCCGCCTCCGCCGGGCCGGGGCCCGCGCGGCCCCGGCGCGGGGACGTGCCGTGGGACCAGGACGCCGGGAACGGCGACGAGGGGAGCCGGTGATGGATCTCCTCGACGTCGCGGCGCGGCTGGTCGCCGTGCTGCTGGCCTTCCTCGTCCTGCCGCTCCTCGTCGGGCAGGGCGAGCACAAGGTCATGGCCCACATGCAGGGCCGGGTCGGCCCGATGCACGCGGGCGGATTCCACGGCTGGGCCCAACTCGTCGCCGACGGCGTGAAGTTCGCGCAGAAGGAGGACATCGTCCCGGCCGGGGCCGACCGCCGGGTCTTCCGGCTCGCGCCCGCCGTCGCGCTCATCCCGTACCTGGTGGTGATGATCGCGATCCCGTTCGGGCCGGACGGGATGGTCGGCCAGGTCCTCGACGCCGGGATCTTCTTCGTCCTCGCCGTCCTCGGCGTCGGCGTCCTCGGCTCCCTGATGGGCGGCTGGGCCTCCGCCAACAAGTACTCGCTGCTCGGCGGCATGCGCACCGCCGCCCAGCTCATGGCGTACGAGCTGCCGCTCCTCCTCACCGCCGCCTCCGTCGCCATGGCCGCCGGCACCCTCAGCCTCACCGGCATCCTGGCCGCGTTCGAGTGGTGGTGGGTGCCCTGGCAGCTCGTCGGCGCCTTCGTCTTCTTCACCGCCGGGCTCGCCGAGCTGCAACGGCCGCCGTTCGACGCGCCGATCGCCAACGAGGAGATCGTCTTCGGTGCCTACACCGAGTACTCCGGCCTCCGCTTCGCCTTCTTCCTCCTCGCCGAGTACGCCGGCATCGTCGTCGTCTGCGCGCTGACCGCCGTCCTCTTCCTCGGCGGCTGGCACGGCCCCGCCGCCGACACGCTCGGCTGGCTGTGGATGCTGCTGAAGACCGGCGTCCTCGCCTTCCTCGTCATCTGGACCCGCGTGGCGTGGCCGCGGCTGCGCGCCGACCAGATCCAGAAGTTCGCCTGGACCGTGCTGGTGCCGCTCGCCCTCGCGCAGGTCGCCCTCACCGGAGTCGTCAGGGTGGTGATCGCATGAGCCCTCCCGTCCCGGGGTCCGGTCTCGTCAAGGGCCTGGCCGTCACGCTGCGCACCATGACGCGCCGCGCCGTGACGCGGCAGTACCCGGAGGTACAGCCCGAACTGCCGCCCCGCAGCCGGGGCGTGATCGCGCTGTTCGAGGAGAACTGCACGGTCTGCATGCTCTGCGCCCGTGAGTGCCCCGACTGGTGCATCTACATCGACTCCCACAAGGAGACCCTGCCCCCGGCCGCCCCCGGCGGGCGCGAGCGCAGCCGCAACGTCCTCGACCGGTTCGCCATCGACTTCTCGCTCTGCATGTACTGCGGGATCTGCGTCGAGGTCTGCCCGTTCGACGCGCTGTTCTGGTCCCCGGAGTTCGAGTACTCCGAGACCGACATCCACGAGCTGACCCACGAGCGGGACCGGCTGCGCCAGTGGATGTGGACCGTTCCCGAGCCGCCGCCGCTGGACCCGGCGGCCGAGGAGCCCAAGGAGATCGCCGCCGCCCGCAAGGCGGCGGAGCGCGCGGGGGAGGGGACGTGACCGGCGGCAACGGGTATCTCTCGCCGTCCGGACAGGAGATCGTCTTCGTCCTGACCGGCCTCGTCGTCCTCGGCGCCGCCGTGCTGTGCGTCACCACCAAGCAGCTCGTGCACGCCGCGCTCTGGCTGGTCGTCGCCCTCGGCGGGATCGCCGTCCAGTACCTGCTGCTCACCGCCGAGTTCGTGGCCTGGGTGCAGGTCCTGATCTACCTCGGGTCGGTCGTCGTCCTGCTGCTGTTCGGGCTGATGCTCACCAAGGCGCCCATCGGGCCGTCCGCCGACGCCGATTCGCGCAACCGCCCGGTCGCGCTCGTCGTGGCCCTCGCCGCCGCCGGCACCCTCGTCACCCTCGTCGTCGACGCGTTCCGCACCGCCTGGATCGACCTCGACACCCCGCACGGCGCCTCCGGGCCGGTGGGCGAGAGCCTGTTCCGCGTCTGGGTGCTGCCGTTCGAGGCGCTGTCCGTCCTGCTGCTCGCCGCCCTCGTCGGCGCCATCGTCCTGTCCCGCAAGGACGGCCCGTCCCGCGACGACGCCGCCGCGAAGGACGGTGAGCGCTGATGCACCTCGTCTACCCGGCCGTGCTGTCCGCGCTGCTGTTCTGCGTCGGCCTGTACGGCGTCCTGGCCCGGCGCAACGCCATCCTCGTGCTGATGTCGGTGGAGCTGATGCTCTCCGCCGTCGGCCTCAACCTGGTCGCGTTCGACGTGTGGCTGCGCGACGCCACCCACACCGGCCAGGTCTTCACGCTCTTCCTCATCGCCCTCGCCGCCGCGGAGATCGGCATCGGCCTCGCCATCGTGCTGCTCGTGCACCGACGCCGCGGCACCTCGGCCGTCGACCGGCTGACCGAGCTCCGGGAGAAGAACCCCGTCCCGTGAACACCACGACCGCCGCCGTCCTCGTCCCGCTGCTGCCCTTCGCCGCCGCGGCGCTGATCCTGCTCACCGGCCGGCGCGCCCCCGGGTTCACGCGCCCGCTGGCCGTGCTGCCCACGCTGTTCTCCGCCGGGCTCGCCGTCTTCGTGGCGCTGCGCCAGGGCGGCGACGAGCCGATCGACGCCGCCACCCGCCTCACCCGCACCGGGAACGAGGCGCTCCCCATCGAACTGGCCCTGCGCCTCGACGGGTTCGCCGTCCTCGTGGCCGTCCTGGTCACCGTCGTCGCCGGCTGCGTCCAGCTCTACTCCACCGGCTACATGCGCGGCGACCCGCGCTACCCGTCGTACGCCGCCCTCGTCTCCCTCTTCACCGCCGCGATGCTGCTCGTCGTCTACACCGACGACCTGATCGTGCTGCTGACCGGCTGGGAGGTCATGGGCATCGCCTCCTACTTCCTGGTCGGCCACTACTGGGAGACGTCGGCCGCCCGCGCCGCGTCGCTGAAGGCGTTCCTGGTCACCAAGCTCGGCGACGTGCCGTTCCTGATCGGCATCCTGGTCCTGGCCGGCGACGCGGGCACGTTCCGGATCAGCGCCGTCGCCCACCACGCGGCGCGCGACCTCGCGCACCCGACGCTCGTGGCGCTGCTGCTGCTCGCCGGGGTGGCCGGCAAGTCGGCGCAGGTGCCGCTGCACACCTGGCTGCCCGACGCGATGGCCGGCCCGACGCCCGTCTCCGCGCTCATCCACGCCGCCACCATGGTCGCCGCGGGCGTCTACCTGATCGCCCGGCTGCTGCCCGTGTTCGCCGCCTCGGCCGCCGCGCTCGCCGTCCTGGCCGTCATGGCCGCGCTCACCATGCTGGGGTCGGCGCTCGCCGCGCTCGCCCAGGACGACGTCAAACGGATACTGGCGTACTCCACCATCGGCCAGCTGGGCTACATGACGGGCGCGCTGGCCGTCGCGGACCGCGGGGCGGCCGTCTTCCACCTCCTCACCCACGGCGCGTTCAAGGCGCTCCTCTTCCTCACCGCCGGGGTGCTCATCCACACCGCGGGCACCGGCTCGCTGACCGCCATGTCGCGGCTGCGGGCGCTGAAGCGGCGGGCGCCCGACGCGTTCTGGGCGATGACGATCGGGCTGCTCGCGCTGGCCGCCGTGCCGCCGTTCTCCGGGTTCTTCTCCAAGGAGGCCGTCCTCGGCGCCGCCGAGCACGCCGCGCTGGAACCGGGCCACGGCGTCCCGGCCGCCGCGGGCTGGATCGTGCTCGTCGCGGGCCTGGCCACCGCCCTGGTCACCGCGGCCTACGCGGCCCGGCTGTGGCTGGTCGTCTTCCACGACCCGGCCGGCGCGCGCGAGGAGCCGGTGCCCGTCGGGGAGGGCGCGAGCCCGGTGATGTCCGCCGTGCTGTGGCTGCTGGCGCTGCCCGCCCTGGCGCTCGGCCTGGCCTACCGGGAGCTGCCCGGCTGGTTCGACGGCGGGTCCCTCGCCCCGTCCGCGCTCACCTCGCTGCTGGCGACGGGCGCCGCGCTGCTCGGCGGGCTGGCGGCGTGGGCGGGCTGGCGGCGGGCGTACGAGGGCGACGGGCCGGTCGACCCGGCGCCGGTGCTGCTCGGCCCGCTGCACCGGCACGCCGCCGCCGGGTTCCACCTCGACGCCGTCTACGCGGCGGCGTTCGTCCGGCCGGTCCGGGCCGCCGCCACGCTGGTGCGCTTCCTCGACGCCGCCGTCATCGACACCTACGTGCGCGGCGCCGCCGCCGGGACCGGCCTGCTCGGCACCCTCACCCGCCGCGCCCAGACCGGCAACGTCCAGACGTACCTGAGCGCGCTGGCCGCCGGGGCCCTCGTCCTGGCCGTCGCCGCCGTCCTCGTCGTCACGGGGAAGTGACCGCCCATGATCACCCTGAACGACACCGCGACGCGACTGCTGCTGGTCGCCGTCGTCGTCCTGCCGCTGCTGGGCGCGGTGGCCGCACTGCTGCCCGCGCCGCCCGGCCTGCGCGGCCGGCACGGCCCCGACCGCGACGTGCTGCGGCACGGCGTCACGGTCTCCGGGGTCGTGCTGGCGGCCACCCTGGTGCTGGCCGCCGCGTTCGACCACGACGACCCCGGGCGGATCCAGGCCGAGACCGACGCGAGCTGGATCCCTGCGCTCGGCGTCCGGCTGCACCTCGGCGTGGACGGCATCTCGCTGCCGCTGCTGGTGCTGACCGCGCTGCTGACGTTCCTGTGCGCCCTGCACAGCTACTTCCGGCCGCCGGACGGCCCGCGGCCCGCCGCCTTCGTGGCGCTGCTGCTCCTGCTGGAGGCCGGGACGCTGGCCACCTTCGCCGTGCTCGACCTGGTGCTGTTCTTCCTGGCCTTCGAGACGGTGCTCGTCCCGATGTACTTCCTCATCGCCCGCTGGGGCGGCGCCGGACGGACGGCGGCGGCGTGGAAGTTCGTGCTGTACACGGTGCTCGGCTCGGTGGTGATGCTGCTGGGCCTGCTGCTGATCGGCGTCCAGGCCGGCACGTTCGACATGGTGGCCCTGGCGGCGGCGCACGGCGAGGGGCTCACGCACACCACGCAGCTCCTGGCCGTCCTGGCGCTCGGCATCGGGTTCGCCGTCAAGACGCCGATGTGGCCGCTGCACAGCTGGCTGCCGGACGCGCACACCGCGGCGCCCACCACCGGCTCGGTGCTGCTGGCCGGGGTGCTGCTGAAGATGGGCACCTACGGCCTGGTCCGCATCGCGCTGCCGGTGGCGCCGGAGGGCATGGAGACCTTCGCGCCCTACCTCGGCGCCTTCGCCGCGGCGGGCATCGTCTACGGCTCGCTCGCCTGCCTCTCTCTCGTCCGGGAGGGCGCGGGCGGTGACCTGAAGCGGCTGATCGCGTACTCCTCGGTCGGCCACATGGGCTTCGTGCTGCTGGGCGTGGCCACCCTCACCCCGACCGGGGTCAACGGCGCGCTGTTCGCCAACATCGCGCACGGCCTGATCACCGGGCTGCTGTTCTTCCTGGTCGGCGCCCTGAAGGAGCGGACCGGCTCCACCGACCTCGACTGGCTGGCGGGGGCGGGCGGCGCCGCGCTCTACGGACGGTCGCCGCGGTTCGGCGGGCTGCTGGCGTTCGCCGCCGTCGCCTCCCTCGGGCTGCCGGGGCTGGCCGGGTTCTGGGGCGAACTGCTCGCGATGCTCGGCGCGTTCGACCCGGCCGACGGGCTCAGCCGGCCCGCGTTCCTCACCTACCTCGCGGTCGCCGCGTTCGGCACGCTGCTGACGGCCGCGTACCTGCTGCTGGTCGTCCGCCGCGTCTGCATGGGCGACAGCCCGGCCCCCGGCAGCGACCTGCCCGACCTGCGCGGCTACGAGTACGCCGCCTACGCGCCGCTGGCCGCGCTCACCGTCCTCGCCGGGCTGTGGCCCGCCGTGCTGCTCGACCTCACCGATCCCGCCGTGCAGAGCCTCCTGCCGGGAGTCGTCCCATGAACCTCGTCCAGACCGTCGACTGGGCGGTCATCGCGCCCCCGGTGATCGCCGCCGTCGCCGCCGTCGCGGTGCTCGTCGCCGACCTGTTCCTGCCCGCCGCCCGCAAGGCGTGGCTCGGCCGGGGCGCGGCGGCGGCGCTGGCGCTGGCCGCGCTCGCCCTGCTGCCGCTGCGCGACGGCGACCGGGCCACGTTCTGCCTGCCGGACGACCCGGGGATGTGCAGCTACGCGGCGGACCGTTTCGCCGTGATCGTGCAGCTCCTGGTGCTCGGCGGCGCGTTCCTCACCGCCCTGCTGTCCATCCCGGAGACCGAGGACGGCGAGGTGCCGGGCGGGGAGTTCTGGTTCCTGCTGCTGTCCTCGGCGGCCGGGGCGGCGCTGCTGCCCGCCGCCCGTGACCTGGCCACGCTGATCATCGCGCTGGAGGTCACCACCCTCCCGGCGTACGCGCTGGTCGGGCTGCGCCGCGGCGGCGGCTCGGCCGGTCCCGAGGCGGCGCTGAAGTTCTTCCTGTCGTCCGTCACCGCCACGGCCGTCGCGCTGCTCGGCGTCGGCTTCGTCTACGCGGGCGCCGGGAGCCTGTACCTGGAGGGGATCGCGGAGGGGCTGCCGGCGGCGGATCCGAGGCTCGCCACGCTCATCGAGGTGGGGGTGGCGCTCACCCTGGTCGCCTTCGCGTTCAAGGCGGCGGCGGTGCCGTTCCACTTCTGGGTGCCGGAGACGTACGTCGGGGCCCCGCTGCCGGTGGCCGGCTATCTGTCGGTGGTCGGCAAGACCGCGGGCCTGGCCGGGCTGATCCTCGTCACCGCCGTCGCCTTCCCCGGCTACGGGGACCTGTGGGGGCCGGTGGCCGGCGTGCTGGCCGGGCTCACCATGACGGCGGGGAACGTGGCCGCGCTGCGCACCGATCCGGCGGCGCCGCACAGCGCGGTGCGGCTGCTGGCCTGGTCCTCCATCGGGCAGGCGGGCTATCTGCTGGTGCCGGTCGCCGCGTCGGCGTACGCGGCGGACACCGTCGGCACGGCCGTGGCGTACGCCCTGATGTACGGCGTGGTCAACCTCGGCGCGTTCGCGGTGGTGGCGTACGTGGCGCGGCAGCGGGCGGCCGACCGGCTCGCGGACTACCGGGGGCTGTACGCCCGGCAGCCGGCCGCCGCGCTGGCGCTGGCGTTCTTCCTGCTCTGCCTGGCCGGGCTGCCGCCGGGGATCATCGGGCTCTTCGCGAAGGTGGCGGTCTTCACCACGGCCGTCGACGCCGACCTCGGCGTGCTGGCCGTGGTCATGGCGGTCAATGTGGTCATCGCCCTGTACTACTACCTGCGCTGGACGGCCTACCTGTTCCGGCGGCCCGAGGCCGGGGCCGAGACCGGGCCCGAGGCCGGGGCCGGGCCCTCGACCGGGGCCGTGGCGGCCGGGGCCAGGACGGGCGCCCGGTGGCCCGCGCCGCCGCTGACCGGCGCGATCGGCCTGGCCGCCCTCGCGGGCGTCGTCCTGTCCGGAGCCCCGCAGATCATCCTCACTTTCGCCTCGGGAGCGCTGCTCTAGGGCCGACTCGTGGGGAGCCCGCGGGGAACGGAATTCCCTCATATGGCGTTGTGCACATCGGGAGTGTCCACTGTTAGTGGAGAAACTCCGACATCCGGATCCTTCCGGACACCCCCACTGCGCTACCTGGAGGGCACACCGTGCACCGCCGGCACAACGGACTGAGGACCGCCGCCCTGCTCGGCGGCATGTCCGCGCTGATCCTGATCATCGGCAGCTTCTTCGGCCGGACCGGGCTGGTCGTCGCCCTGCTGATCGCGCTCGGGACCAACGGCTACGCCTACTGGAACAGCGACAAGCTGGCCCTGCGCTCCATGCGCGCCCGGCCGGTCGGCGAGTTCGAGGCCCCCGAGCTGTACCGGATGGTCCGGGAGCTGGCCGGGCAGGCCCGGCAGCCGATGCCCCGGCTGTACATCTCCCCGACCGAGGCCCCCAACGCCTTCGCCACCGGCCGCAATCCGCGCAACGCGGCCGTCTGCTGCACCGAGGGCGTCCTGCGCCTGCTGAACGAGCGCGAGCTGCGCGGCGTCATCGGCCACGAGCTGAGCCACGTGTACAACCGGGACATCCTCATCGCGTCGGTCGCCGGCGCCATGGCGTCCGTGGTGATGTTCCTGGTCAACTTCGCGTGGCTCATCCCGTTCGGCCGCGACGACGAGGAGGGGCCCGGCATCTTCGGGATGCTGCTGATCCTCATCCTCGGCCCCGTCGCCGCCTCGCTGATCCAGCTCGCCGTCAGCCGCTCCCGCGAGTTCGAGGCGGACGCGTCCGGCGCCCAGCTCACCGGGGACCCGATGGCCCTGGCCAGCGCCCTGCGGAAGCTGGAGGCGGGCACCCAGGCCCGCCCGCTGCGGCCGGAGCCGCAGCTGGAGACGGCCAGCCACATGATGATCGCCAACCCGTTCCGCAGGGGCGAGGGGCTGGCCCGGATGTTCTCGACGCATCCGCCGATGGCCGAGCGCGTCGCGCGGCTGGAACGCATGGCGGGCGGCCGGCCCTGAGGCCATGCTGAAGGCGTGAAGACACTTCTCAATCTCGTCTGGCTGATCTTCTCCGGCCTGTGGATAGCCCTGGGCTACGCGGTCGCCGGCCTGATCTGCTTCGTCCTGATCGTCACGATCCCCTTCGGCATCGCCTGCTTCCGCATCGCGGGCTATGCGCTGTGGCCCTTCGGCTACACGGTCACCGAGCGCCGGGACGCGGGTGCCGCGTCCGGGGTGGGCAACGTCATCTGGCTGATCGTCGCCGGCCTGTGGATCACTCTCGGCCATATCGTGGCGGGGATCGGCTTCTGCCTGACCGTCATCGGCATCCCGTTCGGCATCGCGCACTTCAAGATGATCCCGGTCTCGCTGATGCCCCTGGGCCGCGAAATCGTCCCGACGAGCGACCCCTACCCGCGCTACCGCTGGTCCTGAACCACGGCCCGGTCAGGGCCCGGCCGGGGCCCTACTCGGCCCTGGCCGCCGCCCGGCGTTCGCGGACGATCCGGACACCCTCGTGGATCCCGGCGAGGGCCAGGGCCAGGCCGAGGCCGAGCAGGACGCCGCGCAGCGGGTTCTTCTCGAACGCCGCGCCGCCGATGAAGCCGATCATCGCGGAGTAGACCGCCCAGCTCACGGCCGCGATCGCGTCATAGGCGGAGAAGTACCGCAGCGGATACTTGGTGGCGCCGGTCGTCAGCGTGGCGGCCGTCCGGCCGCCCGGGATGTAGCGGGCGATGATCAGCATCAGGCCGCCGCGCTTGTCCAGCATCTCCCCGACCCGGTCGTACGCCTTCCGGGTCCGGCCCCCCGGTTTCAGTCGCGCGTAGACGCGATCGCCCGACTTCCGGCCTATGAAGTAGGAGATGTGATCCCCGGCGAAGGCGCCGAGGGCCGCCACGACGATGATGAGGGCCAGGTTCGGATTGCCGTCCGCCGCCGCGAAGACCCCCAGGGTGACCACCAGGGTCTCGCTGGGCACCACGGGGAAGAAGCCGTCGAGTTTTGCGACGGCGAAGAGAGCCACGTACACCCAGGGGGTGGCGATGAACCCTTCGATCGCGTCGAGGATCGCGTTATCCACGGGCCAAGCCTAAACCGCCGGTCTCACAGCCAGCCGTTGCGCCTGAATCCGCGGTGGAGCAGGAAGCAGGAGACGAGGATCACGGCCCACACGAGCGCGTAGCCGTAGGTCCAGCCCAGCTCCGGCATGTGCTCGAAGTTCATGCCGTAGACGCCGCACACCATGGTCGGCACGGCGATGATCGCCGCCCAGGCGGTGATCTTGCGCATGTCCTCGTTCTGGGCCACCGTCACCTGGGCCAGGTTGGCCTGAAGAATCGAGTCGATGAGCGAATCGAAGCCGGAGATCTGGTCGCTGACCCGCGACAGATGGTCCGCCACGTCCCGGAAGTACCGCCGGATGTCCGGGTCGATCATCGGCAGCCCGTTGTCCGAGAGCTGCTGCAGCGGCCGGTCCAGCGGCGCCACCGCCCGCTTCAGCTCCATCAGTTCGCGCTTGAGCTGGTAGATCTGTCCGGGGTCGCCGCCGCGCCCGGGGATGTCGGCGAAGACCGCCAGCTCCACCTCGTCGATGTCGTCCCTGACCGCCTCGGAGACGTCGAGGTAGTGGTCCACGACATGGTCGGCGATGGCGTGCAGCACGGCGGACGGACCCTTCGCCAGGTGGGCGGGATTCGCCTCCAGCTGCTCCCGGAGCGGGCCGAGCGAGCCGTGCCCGCCGTGCCGGACGGTGACCACGAAGTCCCTGCCGGTGAAGATCATGATCTCGCCGGTCTCCACCACCTCGCTGGTGGCGGTGAGTTGGGCGTGCTCCACATAGCGGACGGTCTTCAGCACCATGAACAGCGTGTCGTCGTACCGGTCGAGCTTGGGCCGCTGGTGCGCGTGGATCGCGTCCTCCACGGCCAGCGGATGCAGCCCGAACAGATCCGCGATCCCCGCGAACTCCTCCTCGTCCGGCTCGTGCAGCCCGATCCACACGAACCCGCGCCCCGGCCGCCTGCGCACATAGGACAGGGCGTCCTCGGGCGACCGGTGACCGTCCTGGCGGACCCCGTTGCGGTAGGCCGCGCAGTTGACGACGGCGGTGCCCAGCGGCGACCGGGCGGGGTGGCTCAGGTCCACCTTCCGGGCCGGCACGGTCTCCGTGCGCCCCAGGGGGTGCTGAATGGCCTTGCGAAGGTTGCGCATGACGGACACGGGGCCTCCTGAGATCAGCGCCAGTCTACGAAGCACGTCGCTCCAGCGTCTGACCTGGGAAGGCCACTTCATGCGTGCCATCGGCGCCGCCCGGCCGCCCGTGCCGGACCGTCAGCCGCCGCTGATCGCCACCCCCACCACCGTCCCGGTGATGATCGCCGTCAGCGCCGCGTCGGCCGCGTCGAGCACCCGGCGCACCGCCGGCGCCGCCCACTGCCCGCGCGCCACCTCGGCCATGGTCCTCTCCACCGCCCGCCGGTCGGCGTCGGGGAAGACCAGCCGGTGCAGCTTCGCGCCGTGGAGTAGCGCCAGCAGGGCGGCGGTGCGCTCGTCGGGCGCCTGCCCGCCGAGCACCGCGGCGTCCAGCCGCTCCCGCAGCGCCGCCTCCACCGAGCCGTCCGCCTCCGGGTACCGGCGCACCGGGAACAGGCCCAGCACCTTCCTGACCTCCTCCCGCACCAGACCGCGCTCCTTCAGACCGTCACTCGCCCCGTTCACCGCGCCCTTCATCAGGTGGCGCATCCAGGGGCCGGTCTTCCCCGGCTTTTCCCATCCGGCGATCTCCGCGAGCTGCGTGTCGAGATACGGGACACCGATCGGTGCCGGGTCCCGGACGGTGACCACGTCGTCCGTCACGTCGATCCGTCCCGCGAGGGCCAGCTCCACCAGCGACGCGGCGGCGATCGCCCACGCCACCCTCGTCGATTCCCGCTCGGCTCCCGACTCGTCGTCCAGCGACAGCAGGAGAAGCTGCTCTCCCAGCGTGATGTCCATTCCTGACGGCTCCCCTCTGGTCATGTGGCGCAAACGCCACCGCATATGCCGGTCCGTGTGTGTGGTGCGGGCAGGCCGCGCTCAGGCACGCCGCAGCACCTGGGCGAGCCGTACCCGTTTGCCGGTGTTCAGGATCGACCGGTTGTAGACGACGCCACCGGCCCAGGCCACGGCCGCCGTCGCCAGCAACAGGATCATCGCGGGCACGACGACGTCGACCGGGTCCGCCACGTCGGCGGCCATGCGCATCGGGACGATGATGGCGGAGAATGGCGGTACGTAGCTGAGCGCGGCGAGCCAGCCGGCGCCGATGTCCTGAAGCCCGATCACGGCCGCCACCAGCGCCGCCGAGTTCACCAGCTGGAGCGGAACGGTCAGCCCGGACAGCTCCTCCTGCCGGGAGACCAGCGAGCCGACCGCGCCGTAGAGGAAGCCGTAGAAGAGGAAGCCCAGCAGATACCAGGCGAGGCTCGCCGCCGCCACCCGGGTGAGGGTGGACTCGATGGCGAGCGTCCCGGCGACCGCCGCCGTGGCGACCCCGGCCGCCGCCACCGCGAGGAGCTGCACCAGGCCGACCGCGCCGATGCCGAGCACCTTGCCGACGAGCAGCGGGGTCGGCCGCACCTTGGCCAGCAGGATCTCGATGACCCGGGTGCTCTTCTCCTCGACCACCCCCTGGGCGACGGACCCCCCGGCCCCGATGATCTGGGTGAACAGCATCATCGACACCACGTAGGCCAGCACCACGCGCTGGGTGTCGCCCGTGTCGTCCTCCAGGAACGCCACCTCGGGCGGCCGGACGCCGGCGGCGATCGCCTCGACGTCCGCGCCCTGCCGCCGCAGCTCGTCGACGAGGGCCTGCTGCTCCAGGCGGGCGGCGAGGGTGTCCGCGAGCGCCTCGTCGGACTTCTGCCCCAGGGTGATCCGCAGCCCGGCGGCCGAGCCGGAGCCGTCGCCGGTGACCGTGCCGGTGACCTCGCCGTCGTCCAGCAGGCGCCGCGCCTCGGCGGCGTCGGCGGCCTCCCGCACGGTGAACCGTTCGCCCGGCGCGTCCTCGTCCGCGAGGGCCTGCCGCTGGGTCTGCGACAGGCCGGTGACCGCGACGGTCGCCTCGCCGTCGCCGTCGAGGAAGCCCGGCAGCAGGGCGAGGATGGCGACGATCACCATGGTGATGAGGGTGCCGGCGATCCAGCCGGCCGAGAGCAGCCGGGTCCGCAGCTCGCGCCCGGCCACCAGACGGACCGACACGGCCGCGGGCAGCGCGTCCGGCGTCGCCGTGTCGCCGGAGGGGGCGCCGGAGGGGGAGTCAGTCCGCGTCATCGTCGCTCACCTTGTCGCTCGCCTCGTCGTTCCCCAGGCCGTCCACCACGTCCCGGTACAGGTCGGTCAGGCTGGGCCGCACGGGCGTGAACTCCCGCAGCGGGCCCGCCTTCCCGGCCGCGGCCAGCAGCTCCTGGTCCCGCGCCGGCCCGGTTTCGACGACGCAGCCGCCGTCGCGCCACTCCAGCTCGGTCACTCCGGGCAGGCCGCCCGCCCAGCCGGGGCGGAGCCCGTCCGCGGCGATCCGGTACCGGACGGGCCCGCCGGAGCGCAGCTCCGCCACCGGCCCGTCGGCCACGATCCGGCCGGCCGAGATGATCACCACCTGATCGCACAGCCGTTCCACGAGGTCGAGCTGATGGCTGGAGAACAGCACCGGCCTGCCCCGCGCCGCCTGTTCCCTCAGCACCTCGCTCATCACCCCGACCGCCGACGGGTCCAGGCCCGAGAACGGCTCGTCCAGCAGGAGCAGCAGCGGATCGTGCAGCAGGGCCGCCGCCAGTTGCACCCGCTGCTGGTTGCCCAGGCTCAGCTCCGACAGCCGCGCCCGCCCGGCCCCGGCGAGCCCGAGGCGGTCGGCCCAGCGCCGCGCCGCCGCCGCGGCCCCGGCCGGGGAGTGGCCGCTGAGCCGGCCCAGATAGGCCAGTTGCTCCAGGACGCGCATCCGGGGGTACAGGCCGCGCTCCTCCGGCATGTAGCCGATGCGGCGGCGCGCGGCGGAGTCGAGGGGACGGCCGTCCCAGCGGACCGCGCCGCCGTCGAGGGCGGTCAGGCCCATGACGATGCGCATCGTGGTGCTCTTGCCCGCGCCGTTGTTGCCGACGAAGCCGACGATCCGGCCGGCCGGGACCGTGAAGCTCACCCCGTCCAGCGCCCGTTTCTCCCCGAACGCCTTGTCCACGCCGTCGATCTCCAGGCCGGGGGCGGCCGTGCCGGGGGCCGTCGCCGCGGCGCTCACCGGCCGCTCACCGGCTTGCGGTAGACCGCGACCAGCATCGCGCCGTCCTCCGTGTACGGGGTGCCGCCCCAGTCGGAGAAGCGGTGCGTGGCCACGAGCCCGGCGTCGGCGGCGTAGGCGTCGATCTCCTCGGCGGTGGTCAGGCGCAGGTGCTCGCTGCCGACGCGGAACGTGCCCGCGCTCATCAGGACCTGCGAGGTGTGCCACTCCGCCTTGGCCTCGTCCAGGAACCAGGAGCTGAGCACCCCGGTGTCCGGCTCCGGGTACGGCACGAAGAACGAGACGACGGGCCGGCCGGCGGCCAGCGCCAGCACCCGGGGCACGTTGTGCGTCTCGATCACCAGGTGCCCGCCGGGCGCCAGGTGCCGGGCGGCGGCGCGTACGGCCCGGCGCTGGTCGTCGGCGTCGGTGACCAGCAGCAGGGTGCTGCACACGCAGTAGACGAGGTCGAAGACCCGGTCCCCGGCGAGCGGGGCGAGGTCGCAGATGTCGGCCTCGACGGCCTCCACGTCCGCCTCCGCGGCGCGCGCCGCCGCGCGCAGCCGGTCCAGCATCTCGGGGGAGGCGTCCACGCCGGTGACCCGCCCGGCGCGCCGGGCCAGCGGGATCGCGATCCGGCCCGTCCCGGCGCCGAGTTCGAGGGCGGGGCCCCGGCCGCCCGGCAGCAGGGTGGTCAGGGCCTGCGCGATCGCGTCGGCCGCGTCGCCGGCCGGGAAGAGCCGGTCGTAGAAGTGCGCGAACTGGCGGCCGTACTCGGTGGCGCGCGCGGGAATCGTGCCGGTCATACGGGCTCCGGTTCGGGGACGAGCGGAATGAACGGCGAGACGAAGGAGAACTGCGGCTCCTCGGAGTGGTCGTGGCCGCTGTAGCGGACCACGAGGAACTGGAACCCCGAGACGTCCGGGGCGTTCTCCCGGGCGGCCGTCTCCCGCAGGTGCCGGCGCACGAAGTTGCGCAGCAGCCGGTACCCGGGCGCCTCGGCGACCTTGGCCGACTTGGCCCCGACCAGTCCCGTCAGCTCGCTGCAGACGTCGAAGATCGCCTTCTCCTGGCGCCGCCCGGGGAACCACACCATGTGCGTCCAGTTCCGCCGGACGACCTCCGACGCCGCCTGCCACGGGGACTCCTCCCCGGCGGCGGAGATGGTCCGGTAGAGCAGGTGGAAGTCGTGCCGGGCGGGCTGCGGCGCGAAGAAGCGCCAGTTGGGGATGAGCAGCCCGACCCGGTCGTAGAAACGGAACTTGTCGAACACCTGGTGCGGGTGCTGGCTGAGCAGCGTCATCACCAGCCAGGCCGCGAAGCCCGCCTCCACGGAACGGGCCACCGCCTTGCGCGTGTCCATCAGCTCCTCCCTTCCCCGGCCGGGGCGGCGGCCGGAACAGCGGCCGGGGCAGCCGCCGGTCCGGCCGGCAGACCGGCCACGAAGGCGTCGGTCAGGGCCGCGATCCGCCGCGCGGGCACCTCGTTGAACAACAGCTCGTCATGGGTGGCGTCCTCGATCAGTGCCAGCGTCCCGGCCGGGGAGGCGGCCACGAACTCCCCGTGCAGCTCCGCCTGGACCGGGTCCCGCTGGTGCGTCACCGCGGCGGCGACCAGGCACAGCGGGACGCCGACCGGCGGCGTGGACCCGTCGTGGTTCAGGAAGTCCGCGTAGACCCCGCGCCACTCGCGGGCGCCGGCGCTCCACAGCTTTCCGTCGCGGTAGTGGTCCAGCGCCAGCCGCCGCTCCTCCTCCGGCAGCATGTCCACCCACGGCGGGCGGCGCAGCAGCAGGCCGAGTCCGCAGTGCAGGGAGAGCGGCATGAGGGTGAGCGCGAAGGAGAACGCCTCGGCGCCCAGCGCCTGGGACCTGGAGCGCAGCAGCTCCGCCGGGTGGCTGGGGTCGATGAGCACCGCGCCGGTCACGACGTCGCGCAGCGGGCCCAGCGCCCGGACCGCGATGTACCCGCCGAGCGAGTGCCCGAGGAGCACCACCGGCCGGTCACCGCACACGTGCCGCACCAGGTCGGCGAGGTCCGCCGCCGCGCCCGCCACGGTGAACGGCTGCGTCCGGCGGTAGGCGCCGCGCCCGTAGCCCGCGCGGTTGTACGTGAGCAGCGGGTGCCGGCCGGCCAGCGCCCGGCGCAGCCACGCCCAGTGCTCCGCGGTGGACAGCAGCCCCGCCTCGCACACCAGCACCGGCCCCCCGGCGGGGGCGTCCGGGCCGGACGGCTCGGTGAACTCGTACGCGACCACGTTGCCGGAGCCGGTCTCGAAGAGCCGCTCGCCCGGCTTGCCGCGCAGCACCCGGCGCCGCCGCAGCACCCGGGCGGCCACGCCCACGGCGGCGGTCGCCGCCAGCGCGCCCCCGGCCGCGCGAGGCAGCGTGTCGCTCCGGCCGGCGACGACGGCGCTCACCGCGTCACCTCCGGGGTGCCCGGGCGCCCCTGCGCCGCGTACAGAACGGCGGGGTAGGTGGCGACGAAGGCCGTCAGGAACCGGCCCAGGCCCATCACCCGCGCGTTGACCAGGTGGAACGAGCCGGTCGCCGCCAGGACGGCCGGGGCGAACCGGCCCCTGGCCAGGAACAGCGCGGGGAAGCCGCACTCCAGGGCGAGCACCGCGTGCGCCACCGCCCGCGACGCCCCCGGGTGGCGGGAGACCAGGCGGTAGAACCCCTCGTCGCCGTACGTCTCGGTGCGCACGATGCCCGGCAGCGCCTCGCCGGACCGCCACACCGGGCTGAGCAGCTTGACCCAGCCGGAGACGGCGTAGGACATGGTCGACTGGAGCGCCACGTACCACAGGGCGGCGTCCACGATCCGCGGGTCGCGCTGGCCGAGCCGCGCGGTCAGCGCCGCGGTCTGCACGACGAACGAGACCTGGTCGGAGCCGTCGGTGCCGTAGCTGTGCCGGGGGTAGGTCGCCATGGAGGTGAGGGCGAGGAAGCCGTTGGCGGCGGCGCGGTGGGCCCGGTGGGTGCCGGGCACCAGCAGCGAGGCGGCGGCCACCGCCCGCGCGCCGTGCAGGAGGCGCGTGGTGCGGCGGTCCGCGACCGCGTCGAGGAGCTTCTTGAGCCCGGGCACGCGGGGCGCGTAGTTGTCGCGGGCGATGTCCCAGTCGTTGAGGCCGCCCTCGCGGCGGTCCCGGTCGCGGACGAGGAGTTCGAGGCTGCTGACGAGATGGGTGGTGGCGCTGATCTGCTCGGCGAGGGTGAGCGCGCGGTCCCGTCCGATGCGCGGCGGGGAGCAGACCTTGCCGGCGAGTGCGGCGGCGCGGGAGGCGATGGAGGCAAGCGTCACTGGTCGCACGTTCCTGTCGGGAGTTCTGCCTGTCGGGTGAGGGCCGGTGAGGGCCGGTGGGAGCCGGTGGGGGCCGTGGGCCGGTGAGGCCGCCCGGCCCGTGCCGGGCGGCCTCGTCTCGGTCGTCGGTCCGACGCCCTCAGCCGAACAGGGCGTCACCCACCGCGATGCCGCCGGTGAAGGCGGCGACGCCGAGGGTCACGCTGTTCAGGGTCGGGGTGACGGTGACGGCGGCCGGGGTGGCGAGCACGGGAGCCTGCCCGTTCGCCCACTCGACCTCGGTGATCCCGCTGGGGATCGCGCTGAATTCGACGCTGGCGTTCACCTTGGTGACGACGGCGGACATGCTGGGCCTTCCTTCCCTCAGTCGTTCACGGTGTAGGTGATGCCGACGCCGGTCGCGAACAGGCCGCCGCCGATGATGTAGCCCGTCGCCGGGCACACGGTGGTGATCGTCGCGAGCACCGGAATGCCCGCCGACATGTCCTTGGCCTCGGCGAGATCCGAAGCCACCGAGCGCAGCTCCTCACTCGCATTCACCTTGTTCAGCAAGGTGCTCATTCGCCCCTCCTCCGAAAAGCAGTCACTGCGATTCACTGGATCTTCACGCGAGTAAAAGCGCGGCGAAGGAAATGAGCCGATGGTCGTCATCCGCCCCCCTGGCACACAACTCGCGGAAGTTCCCCGGACAAATCGTTGACGGCAAAGGAGAGACATAGCCATCCCCTGGCCGGGGGAGAGCGCGCCCGTTCGCCTCCCACGGTTGGGGGATGCTCTGGCCTGCGGGAATCGGACAGATTTCCGGAATGAGGGCGTCACGGGACCATAACGAAAAGAGGACTCCGGTGGTACGCCCGGACCGGACGGCGGACCATGAATCAGGGCGCTTCCGCACGTCCGGAAATCAGGTGGGGATCGTGATACGCGTTTTGATCGTCGATGACGAGCCGTTAGCGCGGTCCGCACTGCAAACCCTGCTCGGAACCGACGCCGGGCTCCGCGTCGTCGGCCAGTCCTCCGGCCGCGACGCCGTCCCGCTCGCCCGCACCACCCGCCCCGACGTCGTGCTGCTGGACATCCGGATGCCGGACGCCGACGGCATCACGGTGCTGCGCGGCCTGCGCGCCCTGCCCGCGCCGCCCGCCGTGCTGATGATGACCAGCATCGCCACCGACGACGACGTCCTGCGCGCCTTCGCCGCCGGCGCCTGCGGCTATCTGCTCAAGGACGCCTCCGTCGAGGAGCTGACCTCCGCCGTCCGCAAGGCCCGCGCCGGGGTCGGCGTCGTCTCCGACCACGTCGCCCCCGCCGTCATCGCCGGCTACCGCGCCCACGCGGCCCGCTCCGCCGGCAGCCAGGCCGCCCGCCACCTGGCCGAGGCGCTGACCGCGCGGGAGCGCGACGTCCTGCGGCTCCTCGGCGGCGGCCTGTCCAACCGCGAGATCGCCGAGCGGCTCATCGTCAGCCCGGAGACCATCAAGACCCACCTGACCGGCGTCTTCGCCAAGCTCGGCACCAGCAACCGGGTCCGGGCCGCCCTGATCGCCGAGCGGATCGGGCTGCTCGAAGACCGCCCATGACCGGGCCGAGCCGCCCGAGCGCCCGGGTCACCGACACCTGCGTGCTGCTCCTGGGCGGCCTCGACGTCCTCCGCCAGGTCGTCACCTCGCCGGACGGGCTCCTGGCCTGGCGGCTGGCCGTGTCCGTCACCGCCGTCGCCGCGCTGCTGCTGCGCAGGCGCTGCCCGGTCGTCACGCTGATCGTCGTCCTGCCCGGACTCGCCCTGGCCGGCACCTGGTTCGCCACGGCCATCGCCCTCTACCAGGTCGCCCTGCGCCGCCCGGCGACCGTGGCCGCCGGCTGCGCGGCCGTCACGGTCGTGGTGTCGGCCGCCGCCGTCCTGGCCGCCGGCCACGGCCGGGCCGGCGCCGGCGCCGTGCCGGTGGTGCTCGCCGACCTCACCGCGATCGCCGCCGCCCCCGTCGCCCTCGGCCTGCTGGTCGCCGCGCTCCGCGCCCAGGAACACCGCCGCACCGAGGAACGCACCTCGCTGGCACAGGAGTTGCACGACTCCGTCGGTCACGCCGCCAGCCTGATCGCCCTGCGCGCCGCCGCGCTCGGCGCCGGTACCCAGGACCCGGCGGTCGCCCGCGAGGCGGCGGCGATCCGTTCGCTCAGCAGCCAGGCCCTGGACGAGATGCGCAGGCTGACCGGCGCCCTGCGGGTCAGCGCCGCCCCGGTGTCCGCCCCCGGCCTGAGCGAGCTGCCCGGACTGATCGCACGCGCCGGCCACGTCACGCACAGCCGCGTCGCCGTCGGCCGGCCCGACCGGTGGCCCGCCGCGACCCAGGCCGCCGCGTTCCGCGTGGTGCAGGAGGCACTGACGAACGCCGCGCGCCACGCGCCCGGCGCCTGGGTCCACGTCGACGTCGGCTCGGTGGACGACGACACCTGCCTGGTCGTCGAGGTCCGCAACGGCCCGCCCACCCGTCCACCGGCCCCGGAACGCGGCGGCAGCGGCCTGACCGGCCTGCGCGACCGCGTCGCCGCCCTCGGCGGCACCCTGCGCGCCGCCCCCACCCCCGACGGCGGCTACCTGCTGCGCGCCGCCTTCCCC